>JBIKQC010000489.1:0-3772 GCA_044349855.1 Saprospira sp. | reverse complement strand
TTCAGTATCTGTTAGCTTTTCTTCAACGCCATAGCCAGTTTCAATGCGCATTCTTCGGTCTTTAACCGCTATCAGTAAGAGTATACCATTGTCAAGACCTTTTTTACCTATGCCCCATTCATTGAATAGCTTTGAGGCATAAAGTTCCACGGTTGTTCCCATCAGTGAATTGACAGTTACCACAATCAGTTCATTTCCTGTTTGGCTTTCAAACGCATCCAGTTTACTTTTCAGTGCATTTTTTTCATCGGTATTGAGAATACCTGCTTCATCAACAATAGATTGATAAGTTTCGGGTCTTGATATTATGTTTTGAGCTTCAAGCTTTTGAGAAAAACAGAGTACAAGCAGGGAAATTGCAAAATAATTAAATAGGGATTTCACGGGTATTAGGTTATGGGGTTTAAAATGAAATTGATCTCTTCGTATTTTACTAAACAGTTGTTCAGAGTATCAGGATTAGATTTATAAAGATGACAAAAATAATAAAATATGTGATATGATTTTCATTATCCTAATGGTAAAAAACTCCAGGGTTTTCCAATGCAGGGAAACGGAAAATTTCTTGTAACTGATTTATTTCATGATAATGGCAATACAATAATCTTTTGCAAAGGGAATCAGGTAATGGCGGCAAAATTGAAGTAAAGTAACTACCAACTGTCGGAAGCCCCACCACCTCCTGAACTGCCACCTCCTGAACTGCCACCTCCTGAACTGTCACCTCCTGAACTGCCACCATCATAACTGCTACTGCTGTCATTGTTACTGCTCTCACTATAGCTAAAACCTGAACCGGTATAGGTAGAACCTGAGCCGCCTTCCAGGAATTTAAATTTACCGCGTTTGTACAAAACAAAAAGTATGATGGCTATAATTGCTGATATTGCAAAATAAATGTCAAGTTTATCAGTAAATTCAAAGGCAACAAAAGGAACCGCCATGGAGACCATTGCGCAAAGCAATAGTACCATAAGATCTAGAAATATTTTTTCGGGGAGAAGAGTCAGTAAATAAATTGAAATGGCAATAGCATTCAGGTAAAGCAGTCCAATATTTATGTTTGAATAAAGCCATTTTTCTACAATCAATGCAAATATCAAAAAAAAAGTAATGGAAATAAATGCAAAGAATAGACTTACAATAATTGTAACACCTTCAATTAACATTTTCCGGGTTTTTCTTTTTTTATTCAACCGCCGAAGCAGCATACTCAATCCAATTTGAGAGGCAAAACAGACAAAAAAGATGAACCAGGGATTGATGCTGTCTTTTAATCTTGCTGTCTTCTCTAAAGCAAAATCAGTCTTATCTATGTTTTGGACAGATTTGAGCGCAAATTGCTCTTTATTAAAGTCTTTATTTAATTCTTTTATAATGTAATTAGTGGCAATTTCAATGCCCTCATAATAATTTTCACTTTTGAAGTTGGGTTTCAATATTTCATCCAATAATCTCGCGCATTCAGTATCTGTTAGCTTTTCTTCAACGCCATAGCCAGTTTCAATGCGCATTCTTCGGTCTTTAACCGCTATCAGTAAGAGTATACCATTGTCAAGACCTTTTTTACCTATGCCCCATTCATTGAATAGCTTTGAGGCATAAAGTTCCACGGTTGTTCCCATCAGTGAATTGACAGTTACCACAATCAGTTCATTTCCTGTTTGGCTTTCAAACGCATCCAGTTTACTTTTCAGTGCATTTTTTTCATCGGTATTGAGAATACCTGCTTCATCAACAATAGATTGATAAGTTTCGGGTCTTGATATTATGTTTTGAGCTTCAAGCTTTTGAGAAAAACAGAGTACAAGCAGGGAAATTGCAAAATAATTAAATAGGGATTTCACGGGTATTAGGTTATGGGGTTTAAAATGAAATTGATCTCTTCGTATTTTACTATTCGGTTGTTCCGAGTATCAGGATTAGATTTATAAAGCTGACAAAAAATAATAAAATATGATATATGATTTTCATGAGTCAACTTTAAATTTAGGATTAGTTTGTTTTGAAAACTTTTCGGCTGCCCATCAGATTTTTCCCTTCAAAAATACGCAAAATATACATTCCGGCAGGAAATTTATTATTGGGCAATTCCATTTCAATGATATGTTGTGAATTAGGGAAAAGGAGTTCTTTCTTTAGTTCACCCTTTACAGAATGTAGCTGAACAAGGATTGGTTCTGTTGTCGGTTTTCCTAAATTTATGTTCAATTTTTCAAAAACCGGATTTGGATAAACAGTCAGTTCAAGTAATTCTTCCGAAAACCCTGTTTTAACAGCAATTACAGATGAAAAAGTTTCGGTTCCGTCAAAATCGATCTGACGAAGTCTGTAGTACTGAATCTGTTTGGAAATTTCTTTATCTTTAAAGTCATATTGCTGTTCGAAATTACTGGTACCTGTTCCATTTGCATATACAAGTCCAATAGATTCGAAATTGATGGCATCATAAGATTTTAGAACTTCAAACCCCATATTATTGAGTTCTGAAGCGGTTTCCCAAATCAAATTAACTTTTTTGTCTGCGTATTCCCCATCAAATCGCAATATTTCTACCGGAAGTAGCGGAGGCAGTACATCTACCATAAACATTCCATTGCCATGCGTGCCTACGAGCAGTTTGTTGTCAGAGGGCCTATACATAAGCCTACTGACAAGTGCCATGCCTATGGTTGTATTTCCTACTCTGGTCCAGTCGGTTGTAGTTGGGTCGGGGCTTGTATAAAGACCTCTCGAAGTACCCGCTACAAAAAGTGTGGATCCGCCGGCTTCAACAATGGCTACAGAACGTACGGAAAGCGCTTCAATATTTCTTGAGACATTAACCCATGTTGGAACTGCAGCATTGGCATTGTTTGTCAGGAAAATACTGGCGGCTCCATAATTGGAATAAGCAGCAATTAGTGTATTTGCATTAGAAGGGTGAAGTGCTAATCCTGAAACAATCAACGGGAAAGCTTTTGTTACGGCAGCAGGTGTGATTTGAACCATGCCTGCTAAATTTGCCGTATTGGCAGGATCATTCAATCTGTAAATTCCGCCTTCATCGCTGCCGATAAATAATTTACTGGAAGCCGTATTATATATCCCCCAGGAAGTGACCATCGTACTTATCCATTCGACGCCCCCGCTTATTGTACCCAGATTTTGCCAGCTCGTTGCACCGGCACCTACAGTTGTTGTTACATTAGTAGCATTTTTTGTTCTGTACAGATTTTCTTCTGCGGCATAGTAAAGATTATTATTATTGATTGGATCCAACCAAAAATAGGTTACAAAATCACTTGCTGAACCTGCCGGAGTGATTGTTGCACCAACAGGACAATCGCGTCGAATATTTCCGCTTTGACTGCTGACATAAAACGGAATACAGGCATCTGCTCTCGATATGGCACAGGCACAGCCATCTCCACTGAATTGAGCAAACATATTTGTATTACTCGAAAAACCAAGACTGGTACCATTGGCTGTCGTTCCATTGTCCTGAGCACCACCGATAATCGCATTGGAGCCGTTCAATGGATCCAGATAAGCATGATAATATTGGTATGTAATGTAATTATTGTTCAGATTTACCCAATTAACTGAAGCAGCATTAACATCTACAGTACGGTGGATACCGCCATCAGTCCCTGAAAAAAGTTGATTAACTGCTGTAGGTTTAAAAACAAGTGTTTGTACATCGGGGTGATGCGAAACACCGCCCACACTGTATAGTGCATAAGTTGAAGCGCCTGCGTAACCGCCTATGCGAACAAAGTTAGTGGAGTTA
>JBIKQC010000488.1:0-3778 GCA_044349855.1 Saprospira sp. | reverse complement strand
TGACAAAAATTATTTGGCAATGACCATTTGCAATGTTTCAGAACTGCCCTTCTCTCCTATCAGCTGATAAAAATAAATACCGGCAGCCCATTGACCGGTTTCCAGATTGATACCGCTTGCATTAATACTGATTGGCATAAAAGCCATAACTCTGCCGAAAGCATCAGTGACACGCAGTTTCAGTTCTGACATACCGTACTGTTCCAAATTTTTAAATGGAATAAAGACCAACTGATCAGCAGGGTTAGGAACGTTTTGTCCCAAAAGTGGGAGTAACTGACGCTGAATACCCGAGCCGACAGGACTCTCAGTCAAAAAACTCACGGTCATATCATCAAAATAAAAGCCATCACCTTCAACCCACTGATCGCTGCGCAATGAAATTTTTAACACAACTGCTGAATCGCCCAAAAAGTCATTCAATGACATACTTTCCTGTACCCAGACAGATTGCTGCGAATCAAATAAAGGCTCACCATTTGCCTGAAAATTTGAACCTGTATTGGTATAAATACCGCAAAGCGGAATGAAATTTCCGGAGGCATTCGCCGCAGAAATTTGGACATAATCATAATCATTTTCAATATCCCACTTTGCCCAAAAATTGAGTGTTGCATCTATTACTTCTCTAAGATCAATCCTATTGATTAATATTATGTCTGATACGGCATTTTGCGGATAATCCGTCCCATCTGAATCTGTGATTGAGGAAGGCGCTGAATAAAAGCTGCCAGTGGTAGTTTGCCAATTAGAAGTAGTGCCCAAATTTACCCAATTGGC
This sequence comes from Saprospira sp., assembly GCA_044349855.1. Taxonomy (GTDB): domain Bacteria; phylum Bacteroidota; class Bacteroidia; order Chitinophagales; family Saprospiraceae; genus Saprospira. The sequence continues at coordinate 2,998 of JBIKQC010000488.1, read as the reverse complement.
CAAAGAATTGCCGTTATCTGTAAAAACCGGATTATATGCGCCATAGATTTTGCTGATCGTATCGCTGATAATAAGTCCGGCAGAATTGTCGACATGAATGACAAAGCGTACAAGATCACCATTCTGGAGTCCGCTGTTCAATGTTAACAAAATAGAATCACGCTGCGATTGCAATTGTGTTAATGTGAAACTTTTATCATTTCCAACAGATGCTATATTAGAACTTAACGGTTCAAGACTTACTGTCAATAAACCATTTTGAAAACCGAATTTTGAAATTTCAAAAGCTATTTGATTGGCTGTCTGATTCAATAATGGAGAGCTTATGTCTTTTGCCAATCCAAAATTTAACAAAAGATAAGACTGTGAAAGATTTTGCCAAAGAGTGGATTTGCATATACCCTCAATATTTGTTGATGGAGGCCAAAAGCCAAAGGCAGCATCGCCAACTTCAGGAGTCAAACTGAAAGTTTTGTTTTTAAGAACCTGTTCGCCATATTGCCAATCATCAGCTTCACCATTAGAACTATATCCCACTGTCTCAGCTCCGGTTCCGCTGCTAAAGTTATTAAAACGGGTCAGCATAGGTGCAATTAGTCTGTAATAAGCTGAATCGGCTGACTCCAAACCGCTGTAGGCCCAAGGGTAGACCATAAGATTTCCATAACTGTGGTAATTGAAATTCACAACAAAATCATGCGCCAGACTGAAATCTCTCATATTTTTGGTCTCCGGTTCAGAAAAAGCAGCTGTGCCACGATAAGTATCTGAAGAACTGTTTGGCGAGGACCCCTGATTGTTAAAACCCCAGTTATAACTATAGTTTCTATTCAAATCTACACCAAAAGTACCGTCATTATTATTTCGGCGATTCTTTCTCCACATGCCACCGCCACCTGGATTTGTGGTTGCATTGTAAATATACCCGTCCGGATTTACACAAGGCACAAAATAAAGTTCAGTATTGTCTATCAGTGTTTTAATATTATCATCACTACTGTAATTTTCAAGAATATACCACATAAAATACACGAGCTGAGAAAGACTCATCGGTTCGCGGGCATGATGGAGGGCATTGTACAATGCTTCCGGTTCATTTTCATCGATATTGGGATTGTCTGAAATGCGCAACCAATATATTGGGCGGCCTTCATGAGTAAGTTCTGAAGGATTGATGATCTGACGGGAGGAAATCAATTGCGGATATTTGGCCCGCATACTGTCCAATTCATCCAAGAGTTCCTGATAGGTGTAATAACCTGCCATAGAACCCAATTGAAAATTTGTCGGAGTCTGATAATTTGGCGCCTGAACCCCAGCAAGCACATTACAGCCTATTAACAGTTGAGACTTTACTGCATCAAGGTTTTGATGTCTGTAATAGGCAGATACATCTTCAATCAAAATTTCAGTTCTGAAACCGGCCTCTTGAACAAGCGCCAATTCTGCAGCAGAAAAGTCATTTTCAATAAATTTTTTATTGTGCACACCGTGATCGAGTGCAACACCTGTCTCTAATAATTGCTGTATATTTTTTCCTTCGATATAAATTCTTGCTCTCGAATAAGTTTCAGGAGCCTGAGCCTGAAGAATACTGACAATGCAAAAAACAAAAAACAGAGCTGATAAAGTTTTTTTGTAGATATTCATATTCATAAACGTATTTAATTAAAGATTTTTTTGGGCCGATAACATTCTTGGCTGTCCCTGAAGATCATTGTGCAGCTCGACATTTTTAAATTGTTTTGACTTCAAATAATCATTTGTTGACTCAGCGAACAAAGCACTAAGTTCAAAGTACAACTGACCCTCGGGCTTTAGATGTGTATCTGAAAAATCGACAATAGCTTTGTAAAACTGCAGGGCATCTTCCGACTGAGTAAAAAGTGCAATACCGGGTTCAAAATCCTTCACATTTTTCGAGAGCTGATCGGCTTCAGAAGGACAAATATAAGGGGGATTGCTGACAATGAGGTCGAAAACCGGTAAATTCTGTCTGCAGACAGAATTCAGAATATCGGTTAACCAAAATTTAACTTTTAGCTTTAGTCTTTCGGCGTTTTCAGCAGCAGTATCTAATGCCATTGGGCTTATATCGAGGGCATGAACATCTGCCTTTGGCAGATATTTGGCCAGCATTGCTGCAATGCAGCCACTGCCTGTTCCAATGTCCAATATTTTCAGCCCCTGTTGTTTTTTTTTATGTTTTTCAATAATCAGGTGTACCAATTCCTCCGTTTCCGGCCTAGGAATGAGTACAGAGGGATTAACCAAAAACTTTTCTCCGTAGAAATCGGCTTCACCGACCACATATTGCCAGGGCTCTCCAATGAGCATCCTTGCTGTAATCACCATCATAATCTCCATCTCGCGGCGATTGAACTGATGGATCTGATTATAAGGTTTTTTTTGTCGAAAAACATCCTCAATAATATAGGTGGCGATGTTATCAGCCTCCCGTTCAGGATATATTGTACAGAGTTTCTCTGCAAGTTCATTATAGGCGTCTTTAATATACACGCTTTAATATTTTAATATTATTGGAATACTTACACTCAAATTTACAATTTTTAAAGCACATTTTTGAGTTATTCGGCCGATGAAGGATATAAAATAAAAAACTTCGCCCGCAAAACTATTAAAAGCTTTACGGGCGAAGTTTATACTATATTTTGTACAAAAAATTATACATGTCTTTCGGAATGATAAGAAGAACGTACAAGCGGGCCGCTTTCTACATAGTTCAGACCCTTTGCCAATCCAACTTCTTTGTATTCAGCAAATAAATCGGGATGAATATATTCTGCTACAGCAATATGCATTTTTGTAGGCTGCAGGTATTGTCCGATCGTGAGAACATCGCAACCATGTGCGACTAAATCGTCCATAATTTCAAAAACATCTTCTTTGCTTTCGCCAAGGCCGACCATGATACCGGTTTTGGTTCTTTTGCCATATTCTTTGATGCGTTTGATCTGTTCCAAACTGCGATCATATT
>JBIKQC010000064.1:0-13421 GCA_044349855.1 Saprospira sp. | reverse complement strand
CGACAGCTATTATTTGCTGCAATATAGTTATGAAGAGGCTGTGAGGATAATGCCTGTGAATCCTACTGTTTGCTTTATTGTTATGATAAATCAAAGAAAAAGCAACTTGAATTGGTATAAAAAGGAGAAATAGCAGGCGTTTTTCAAAACGATGGTATAGATTGTAAAAAAATTGCAATACGACCCTCTAAACAAACATATTTACATCGAAGTGGCAGAATTTGTTACATCGGGGGTCACTTACGGTTAGGATATTGATGCTTGGTCGGTTTTTAATCCTACAGCTCTGTTATTGTGGTTAATAGCAATGCATCCAGGAAATAAGCCGTTATTTTAAGACCATAAAGGTTGATAAAAATGGGAATAAAATTAAAAATATCGGTAAAAAACACCCTCTGAACTGATCAATATGAGTTGGACAAAAGAAGAAAAGGATAAAATACTTAAACTGCTTTTCAGTGTAGACAGCAGTAATCAGCAGCTTGCATTGGAGATGCTGAAACATGCCGATTCCCTTGAGGAATTTGCATCTGCTATCATCTTTCTGACCTTTGCAGAAATTGATTTGGAAGTGATAATTGAAGGCATCTATGCGTTGATGAAAAAACTGCCGACAAATGTGAAAAGCGAATGGACAGGCATCCTTTCTGTATTTAAATTTGATTATAAAGGAAAATCCCAACTTCTGGAACAGCTCGAAAAGTTTGAAAAAAAGGCTGAGTTGTTTGAATCGTATATTGTGATTGGACCTCATTATGCCCATATATATAATCGTTTAGGCAATGAGCTGATTTACGCCAAATCGAAAACCAAAGGCCTGGAATATTTGAAAAAAGGGGCAACTTTGAACCCCAGTTCCTATAGTTTAAATTTTGATTATGCCTATAATCTGAATGAAAGCAAGAAGAACGCTGATGAGATGATAAAACATTATACACGATGTCTTGAGATAAAGGATGACCTTGCCGTCTACCATAATCTGGGAAGAGTCTACGCGCATCAGAAAGGCAATTCAAAAAAAGCTGCTGAAATTTTCAGCAAATGCATTTCTGTTTATCACGGGTCCAGTGATACCATGATAGAACTTGCCCTGGCTCTGGAAGACCTTGGTCAACTGGATGAAGCCAGAAGTATGCTGAATCAGGCAATAGAAGCAGATGAGTACAATGATTTAGCCTATAACAACCTTGCTTATTTGCTTTGGATGCATTTTGATGAATTTGAATTGGCAAAGGAAAATAGTAACATTGCCTTGCAAATGAAACCTAATGACGGATTGTATTGGCATACCCTGGCCGAAGTGGAATGGTACGGTTTCAAAAATAAAGAAAATGCTTTGGCTGCTTTGTATAAAGGCAAAGAAGTACAAAAATCCTATAAAGGTGGAGATGAGCTTATAAATGAATTGGAAGCACTTCTCTAACCTTTGTCTCACATTTCCAATTAATATCTGAGCTTATTAGAGAACTGTAATCGTATTTTTGTCTCAAATCTAGTATCTCAAATCTCAAATCTAACTTCCCATGTGGTCACAAGAAGAACTCGATAAAATACAAAAACTCCTGCTCAGCGAGGACGAAGACAATCAATTGCTGGCAATGGAATTACTGAATCAGGTGGAAAACAGGGATGAATTTATCCCAATTTTGTCTTTTCTACTAATTGCTGACAGCAATCGGCCCGAAGTGGAATATGCTGCCGAGGAAATATTGATGAATACAGATGAGACATTAAACAGTTATTGGAAAAAAGTATGTGAAGTATTTGATCCATATGTAGATTATACTGAAAAAGATCAAATGGCATTAGATAATTTAGAAAAACACATAGCGCTATTTGACAGTTTTTTGGAACAGGCCCCGCGTTTTTCAAAAGTATATCAGAAGCTTGGCAAAGAATTGATAAGACGATTATCCAAGCCGGAAAAAGGCTTAGAATTTATTCGCAAAGCAGCGGATGCAAATCCCAATGATTTTCAGGCCAATTTCGATTATGCCTTTCAATTGGCTGAAAAAAAAGAACATGCTGATACGATTATTAAACATTATATGAACTGTTTGAATGTAAACAATTCTTTTTTTGAAATCTATCATAACCTGGGCAAGACATATGTACTGAAAAGGGATATAAAAAAAGCGGTTGAAGTGTTTAGACTCTGCCTGGCCAAATTTCCCCAAAAATGGGAGACAATGATCGAACTCTCCCTTTCCTTAAAAGAACTGGGAGATAAAGATGAGGCAAGATCTCTATTGGAACAGGCTTTAGCACTGAATCCCGAAAGTCATTTGGCCCATAATAACATGTCCTTTTTGCTTTGGAGCGAATATGGGGAACATGAGCTGGCTCTGTATCACATTAAAAGAGCACTTGAAATCTTACCTAAGAAAGGTATCTATTGGCATACCGAAGCAGAGGTGCACTGGTATGGTTTCAAAAACAAGGATAAAGCATTGGAGGCACTCTACCAAGGCAAAAAAGCTGATAATAATTATAAAGGCGGAGAATCGATGATTAGAGAATTGGAAGCTATTCTATAACATCTATCTCACTTCTCCTATCTCTAATCTCCCATCTAAAATGTGGTCTAAAGAAGAACTCTTTAAAATTCAAAAACTCCTGCTCAGTACCGATGAGGACAATCAGCTGCTCGGCCTTGAACTGTTGAAACCTCAGGAAAATATAGATTTTTTTGTTCCTTTACTTTCATTTTTGGCTGTAACTGAATATTCCCGTCCGGAGGTTTTAAGATATGTCTTTCAAGTACTCAATTGCGCTGAGAGCAAGCTTTGCACTTATTGGGAAAATGTATGCAGTGTTTGGTCGCCATTTATGGATGGACCTAAAATAAAAGCTAAAGAAATCGAAAATATTGAAAAGCATATCGGGCTTTTTGACAGTTTTTTGGAACAGTCGCCTCGTTTTTCATTTTTTTACAATGATTTTGGAAGGAAACTGATTGAAGATTTACATAGGTATGAAAAGGGTTTAGAATACCTGCGTAAAGCAGCTGAGGCCAATCCGGACGATTATAAAGCAAGTTTTTATTATGCATATTATTTACCAAAAATACCTGTCAACATAGAAATTATCATCAGTTATTACAATAATTGCCTGAGATTAAACAACTCCTATTTTTGGGCGCATCACTATCTGGGCATCATTTATCTACATAAAGATGATATTCTAAAAGCCATTGAAATTTTCCAATATTGCCTTACCCGATCCCCCCAAAGATGGGAGACAATGGTTCAGTTGTCACTTGCCCTGAAAAAACAGGGAAAAGTAGTAGAAGCCAGAGAACTGCTGGAACAGGCTGTGCGGATAAATCCTGAAAGTCATGAGGTCCGCAACAATTTTTCCGCTTTACTTTGGAGTGAATTTGGGGAATATAAACAGGCGCTGAAACATATCAAAAAAGCATTGAAATTATTGCCGGGAAAAGGAAAATACTGGCATACACTGGCAGAGGTGGAATGGTATGGGTTTAAAAACAGAGAAAAAGCATTGGCTGCATTGTATAAGGCTAAAGAAGTACAACAACATTATAAAGGCGGAGATCAGTTGATTAGGGAACTGGAAGCACCTTTCTAACCTCATCTCCTATCTCAAATCTCCTATCTCAAATCTCCTATCTCAAATCTCCTATCTCCCATGTGGTCAAAAGAAGAACTCGATAAAATTAAAAAACTCCTCCTCAGTGCTGATGAGGATAACCAGTTATTGGGATTGGAATTGCTGAAACAGGTCGATAATAAGGACGACTTTGCGCCTTTACTTGTTTTCCTGTCAATAGCTGAATCAGGCAGATACGATATTGTGGATTCAGTTAAAGGGATATTGAAAATATTGGATCCGACTGTTCGCAATTATTGGAAAAATGTCTGTAATTTAATTATTGATAACAGTTCCAAAACAAAAACAGAATTGGTTGAAAATTTCGAAAAGCATATTGACCTATTTGACAGCTTCTTATTACAGGCTCCCCGCTTCTCTGAAACCTACTATGAAATAGGCAGAAAGCTGATAAAAAACTTTAAAATGTCCAAAAACGGCTTGGAATTTCTGCGAAAAGGTGCAGAAGCCAATCCGGAAGATTTCAACGTAAATTTTGATTATGCATTCTTCCTTCCCGAAGAAGCAAAAAATGCTGACACTATTATTCGTCATTATAATATATGCTTAAGCATAAAAAGTTCATTTTTTGGTACTTACCATAATCTTGGAAAAGCCTACATGCTTAAAGGGGACATAAAAAAAGCTATAGAGGTATTCCGGAACTGTCTGTCAAAATTCCCCCAAAAATGGGAAACAATGATAGAACTTTCGATGTCTGTAAAAGAGAATGGAGACAAACTGGAAGCCAGATCTTTATTGGAACAGGCCATATCAATAAATCCCGACAGTCATTTAGCGCATAACAATTTTTCCTTTTTGCTTTGGAGTGAGTTTAAAAATGAGCAGGAACTGGCGCTGTACCATATAACCAAGGCATTGGAAATCAAGCCTCTAAAAGGGCTTTATTGGCATACGAAGGCTGAGGTGTACTGGTACGGATTTGAAGATAAAGAAAAAGCATTTGAAGCTTTGCACAAGGGGATGGAAGTAGAACCGGGTTACAATGGCTGCGGAGCAATGATTAAAGAACTGGAAGCGAAATAATACTTATTTACATTTATGAATATGTCCTGGACTCAAGATGAAATAGAAAGTCTGCACAGCCTGCTGTTCAGTAACGACGAAAAAAATACCATGCTTGCATTGGAACTCATCAATAGCCGTGATGATAAGTCTCCCTTTGTTCCAGCGATGATGTTTATGAACGCCATTGAAGACGAGGTACCCGAAGTGGCGCTTTTGCTTACCGAAATCTGTGATAAATTGCCTGAAAAGGATCGCATTTATTGGGACCCCAAGGTGAATATCCTATTTATGCTTTGGTATTTTGGCAAAAAAGAATTCCTTAAATATCTGGAGGAATACAAAAAGGAAATGCCGCTTTTCGACAGTTTTATGCATAGAGCTCCCCGCTACGCTTATATCTATCATTCCATTGGCCGCAGACTTATAAATGACTTCCAAAAGAAAATGCTGGGCTTGGAAATTATGCGCAAAGCTTTGGATTTTGATCCCGATTTTTACGAAGTGCATTTTGATTATGCCTTTTATCTTCCGGAACAGAAGCGCTATGCCGATGAAATGATTTTTCATTACGAACGCTGCATTGCTTTGGGATCAGAAAGCTTCGAACCTTACCACAATTTGGGAAGGGTTTATGCACTGTTCAAAGGAATGACTGACAAAGGCTTGGAAGTTTTCAGGGCCGGACTGACCAAATTTCCCGGCACTGTGGATATGCTGGTGGAAATGGCCTATATTCTGGACGAAGTAGGCAGTTACAAAGAGGCGAAAGAACTGTTGGAAGAGGCACTGGCCAATGATGACAGCTATGCTTTGGCCCATAACAATCTGGCTTTTCTATACCTCAGGGCCTTTAAAAATCCGGAAAAAGCCAGAGAGCATATCGATAAGGCCCTGGCACTTGTACCACAAGGGGGACTTTATCTGCATACGCTGGCCGAAATTGAATGGCTCGGATATCAGAATAAGGATAAGGCCCTGGAGGCGCTGTACAAATCTAAAGCTGATAAATCCTACAAAGGAGCGGACAAAATGATAAAAGAGCTGGAGTAAAAAGTTGCAAAAATAAAGTTTTAGTTACACGAAAGGCTAACATATTCAAATCTGCCCCCTTTGAATACTCAAAGCAATAAGATTCCAATCTGTATTTTTAAAAAAAGTCTGACTGCTTTTTGGGCGGGATTAATTTTCCTTTTTCAAAACCAAATCATTAAGTATTTTGTTATCTTTGCATTTAGATTAAATCTAAAGAGCTGAATTATTTACATCGGGGCTTAAAATCATAAATTATTAATATCCAATTAAATCAGCTTTTGGACTTTTTAAAAATAGCTGAAGACTATTATTTTAATTTCCGTTTTGAATTCAGGAGGGGCCACCGTGACGCAATTCCTGATGAGCCTATGTTTATCAATCAGTTTGATTATGTTTATATATTTGGATTACAGACTAAAGTTCCGGGATTATAGAAGTTTTCAATTTTGTCGGCCTTTGAAAATTTTTTGAAATTGACCCTACGATTATAACACCTTCACAATCATTAAAATACAACAACGAAGAAAAAGAGCTGTATTAATTAACTGAACTTTTTCTCTTTTCGCTCATAAATCATGGAAGTAAAAGAACAACCAAGAAAACCGCCGGTAATGCTTTACACTGAGCAGACACCAAATCCCGAGACGCTGAAATTTGTAACAAATCAGATGCTCTATCCAAAAAGTACTGCCGACTTCAAAGAAGGAGAGGAGGAATTGGCCAAAGAATGGTCTCCTTTGGCAGCGGTACTATTTGAACTGCCTTATGTCAAGGCTGTTTATATCTGTAATAACTTTATTACGATTACCAAAGAGTTCAATTATGATTGGACCGATATCATGTTGGACCTCAAAAACTTTTTGAAAAATTATCTTACCGATGGCGGTGAGATTGTCAAAGAAGGATTTGAAGCACTGAAATCGCAGCTGACAACCGAAGAAAGCGAACAATATACCGGTGAAAACGCCGAAATTGTTCAGAAAATAAAACAGATGATTGAAACCTACGTGAAACCGGCCGTCGAAATGGACGGAGGTAACATCGAGTTCAAATCATTTGTCAATGGCGTAGTGACTTTAGTCATGCAGGGTTCCTGCAGTGGCTGTCCTTCTTCTACCGTCACCCTGAAAAGCGGGATTGAAGGTATGATGAAACGTATGATTCCGGAAGTGACCGAGGTAGTTGCCTACGCAGGTTAACATACCTTAACTGTTCTGAAAACGAACATTTTTTAATAATAGGTTGTTTTGATGTAGTGATTACTGCATGAAAACAGCCTTTTTTTATTATTTTTGCCTTATGAGTTACATTGGTTGCCAAATAATAAAAAGGGACTTAGCTCAAACCCATCTCTTTACAATGAGCAGAGCTCATTAAAAAAGATAGGCTTTTCTGACTACTACTTATGGAGTCTTTCGGCGGAGACGAGAGGAGTTAGACGATTGCTCAGATTAAAGTACATATAATGCTCAAATTCAAAAATCGCTGCGCGGAGCTCGCTCCGTTCGGTTCTTAAATTCAACATAAATGCCTTTTATACCAGAAGTTATCAAGAACCTGATTATCATAAACGTACTCATGTTTTTTGCCTCGCTGATTTTTCAGCCGACAATGCAGGAGTATTTGGCTATGTATCCTTTCAGCAGTGAGGCATTCAGGCCATATCAGATCGTTACGCACATGTTTATGCATGGCGGCGGATTTCATATCTTTTTCAATATGTACGCACTATTTATGTTTGGCCGCGATACCGAATTGGCAATGGGTCCAAAGAAATTTCTGATATTTTACTTTCTAACAGGCTTTGGTGCTGTATTTCTTCATCAGTTGGCAGGTTATTTTGAGCTTCAGTATGCTATGCAACAGCTTAGCCCCGATCAGGCAGCAATTGTTTATAAGGAAGGTATTAAACTTTATATGAACAATCAAACCTTTAGTGATCCTGCCCTTGCTTATGCAAATGCTGCACTCAACCAGCCGGCAGTAGGTGCTTCCGGAGCAGTGTACGGTGTTTTGGTAGCCTTCGGTATGCTTTATCCCAATCGGGTTCTCATGCTGCTCTTTCCGCCTATGCCGATCAAGGCAAAATATTTTGTGCTTATTATGGGTGCAATGGAAGTCTATATGAGTTTCACCATGAACGATAATGTAGCCCATTTTGCACACCTCGGAGGTGCATTATTCGGCTTCCTGCTCATCTATTATTGGCGTAAACAGGGAGAAAGATTTTAGGACAGGCTTAATGCCGTCTGCTCATTTAGATGATTTTCAGATAAGCTTGAAAACTTAATAGATTTCCTGAACTTTCTTTTTATGTGCACAAAACTGATTCCCTTTGCGGTTAATTTATTTTAGATACAATAAGATAAAAATACAGATTTGTAATTCTCCATATTTTTGTATAATTTTACAAACAGATACAATTCTCAATAATGGCAACAATCTGGCAGGGCATTAATTATGAGTTCAGACGCGGCAATGCTGTCGTGCGTCTAGCTATGGCTAATATCGCCATTTTTGTTTTGGTCAATCTGATTTCGGTACCCATTTACCTTTCCGGTATTCCCTATCATTTTTATGTAGAATTTTTGGAAGAATGGTTGTACCTGCCTTCCAGCCCCATGAAGCTGCTTATCAGGCCTTGGACGCTTTTTAGTTATATGTTCATGCATGCCACATTTTGGCATCTTTTATTCAATATGCTCATCCTTTATTGGTTCGGACGTATTACCAATGACCTGATTCACAACAGTAAGATTATCCCGCTCTATCTTTTGGGCGGAATTGCCGGAGCGGCAATGTTTATAATTTCTTTCAATGTTTTTCCGGTCTTTAGCGGCCGTGGTTCAGTGCCTTTAGTTGGTGCTTCGGCCTCTGTCATGGGCATTCTTTTGTCCGCTGCCACACTCAATCCGCAAGGACATATACGACTCATCCTCATTGGTGCAGTTGAATTACAGTACGTGGCATTGGCGCTTGTTTTTTTGGATATTCTTTCCATACCCCTTACCAATCCCGGCGGACATTTTGCCCACTTGGGCGGGGCATTTATGGGTTGGTTTTATATTTTCCAATTACGTCGCGGAAGAGATTTGGGGATGCCTTTCATCCGCACAGCCCGTTTTCTCCAAAATCCTTTTGCCCGTAAAGAGACCCCACGCAAAAAACGGTCACCCAAAATGGTTTATAAAAAAACCCATGAGGGCGGTGTCGTAAGCGATAGTTCCAATAGCGGAAGCAGTTCTTATGACAGTTTCAGCCGCAGCTTTGCGCAACGCTACCGCAATATGACGCAGGAAGAATGTGTCGATGCAATTTTGGATAAAATTTCTGAACAGGGCTACGAAAACCTTACTGAAGAAGAAAAGACATTTTTGAATAACAGCAGTAAGAAAAAGTAAAGAACAGACCGGCCTTGGAAAACTACTCAACAACCCGACAGCATTACCGACAAAAATTTGAATCGGTATTAGCAGGTCTCAATCAGTCACAGCTCGATGCGGTAAATACTATTGATGGGCCTGTACTTACAATTGCCGGGCCGGGGACCGGAAAAACACATATTCTCGCTGCCCGAATCGGACAGATCCTGTTGGAAACGGATGCGGCACCATATAACATCCTCTGCCTTACCTATACCGATGCCGGTGTCATGGCTATGCGCAAGCGCCTGCTTGAGTTTATCGGACCCGATGCCCATAAAATTCACATCTTTACCTTTCATTCCTTCTGCAATAAGGTCATTCAGGACAATATCGATGCCTTCGGCTACGATGAGCTTCAACCTGTTTCAGATCTCGAAGTGATAGACATTATCAGAGGCATGATCGACGGCCTATCGCCCAATCATCCGCTGCGTCTGAATAACCGCAGAAATCCCTATCAGTTTGAAATCAGACTGAAATCACTGTTCAGCCGAATGAAAACCGAAGGTTGGGAGGCCGAATATGTCAGTAAGATGATTGACGAATATATCGAATCATTGCCGCAACGGGAGGATTATATTTACAAAAGAAGCAGTGGGGAATTCAAAAAAGGCGATGTCAAAATAAAGGATGTTGCCAAAGAAACGCAGCGCATGGAGGAACTCCGTGCAGCAGCCCTGCTTTTCAAAAATTTTGAAGCGGGAATGAGCGGCGCCGGCCGATACGATTATGAAGATATGATTCTTTGGGTCTTACGACTTTTCAAAAATCCTGAACAGGAAGATATTCTCAGAAATTATCAGGAACAGTATCTCTATGTGCTTGTCGACGAATTTCAGGATACCAATGGTGCCCAAAGCGGCATTCTAATGAAACTGATTGAATATTGGGAGCAGCCCAATGTCTTTGTCGTGGGCGATGACGATCAGTCCATCTTCGAGTTTCAGGGTGCCAGAGTGAAAAATATGATCGATTTTTTCGAGCATTATCGCGACAAGGGCATGCACCTTATCGTTTTGGAAGAAAATTACCGCTCGGGACAACCAATTCTGGATGCGGCAAAACAGATTATTGATAGAAATCAGCTGCGCATTATCCGACATTTGGAAAAAGCAGAATTGGATATTCAAATCACCAAAAATCTGACTGCGGCCAATGCCAAAATCCTGGCTTCGGAAATCAATTTGGCCATTAAAGAATATCCTAATAAACTGCAGGAGGAGATAGATATTATCAATCAGATCAAAACGCTGCATGAAAAAGGAATTCCATACAAAGAGATGGCGGTCATCTATTATATGCACCGACAGGCTGTCGACCTCATCCGCATGCTCGAAAGACATGAAATTCCCTATCAGACAAAGCGACAGATCAATATCCTGACAGCTCCCCTGATTCAGAATCTGCTGCAACTCCTTCGATATATTGCCATAGAATTTGAAAAACCATATAGCGGAGAAGAGTCGGTTTACGAACTGCTTCACTACGATTTTTGGGACATCAGCCCTATCGATATTTCGATACTTACGGCATTTTTGGCAAAAAATAACCGCAAAAAACATGATAATGGCGATTATGACTATCTGCAATGGCGCGATCTGCTGCGTGATGCTCAAACACTGAATGAAATTGGACTTTCAAATCCCAATGCTATTCTTGCTGTTGCCAGAATCATAGACGAGGCTATGCCGCTCATTATCAATCAGCCCTTGCCCGATTTTCTGGAAAAACTCATGAATCGCAGCGGTCTGATCGGTCATATTTTGAAAAGTCCGGAAAAAGCCTGGCTGATAGAACTTATTGGCACTTTCTTCAAATTTGTGCGGGATGAACTGCAGCGCGATCCAAAGCTGGACCTCAAAGGGCTGCTGGTTTTGGTAGAGCGCATGGAGGCCAATAAACTGGAATTGCCGATCATAAAAGGCAGTTATGCAGAAGATGGTGTAAATCTGCTCACAGCGCACTCCGCCAAAGGTTTGGAGTTTGACTGTGTTTTTATGATGAACTGCCTCAAAGATTTTTGGGAACCCGGCTCCTCAAAAGGTAATAAACTCTTTGCACTGCCCGATAACCTCAGGATGGCCAATGCCGATACGGACACGGTGGAGGCTGCCCGTCGCCTTTTTTATGTGGCAATGACCCGTGCAAAAACCTTCCTGCAATTATCCTATTATTCGCATCAGAGCAATCAGAAACTGACCAAACGCAGTGAGTTTTTGGACAATCTGATCTTGGATTACAATATGGAAGTTATTCCCTGCACTGTGGCAAAGGAACAGCTGATGGAAGAACAGCTCTTGGTTTTGGAACAGAAAAATATGCCGGATTCTGCCAAGATTGACAGAGATACCATTGCAGCGCTATTGGATGATTTCAGACTCAGCGTCTCTTCGCTCAATACTTATTTGGAATGTCCGCGCAGCTTTTATTTCCAATATGTACTGCGCATTCCCACTACTTCGAGTGTGGAAGCATTGTACGGAGATGCCGTGCACAATGCACTCCGCAAAATTTTCGAAGAAGCTAAAGCGGCAAAATCAGAAAAAATACCACCTTTGGAAGTGTTTTTGGATGCCTTTAAAGAGGAAATGTTCAAAAGAAGTATTCAGTTTTCGGCCCGAGCCTATGACGATGCGCTGGTTTTTGGCATGGAACAGCTGCCTCTTTATTATGAACAGCGTTATATCCCTTTTGGCGGACAGCTGGCAGAGGGTGTATGGACAGAAAAACCGTTCAGAACAGTGGCCTATAAGGGCGTTCCGCTCACCGGAATAATTGATAAAATATGTTTTGTCGGGAAGGATTCTCCAATGGAACAGCTGCATGTAGTCGATTATAAAACCGGCAAAATGGAGGAAAAACGTTTCTATCCCATCAATTCACGCAATGCAAAGGGCGGCACTTATTACCGTCAGCTTGTTTTTTACAAAATACTGATTGAAAATTCAGGCCTCAGCAATCTACAGATTAAATCAGCAGAAATTGACTATTTGAGTCCCGACGAAAGTTCGATATTTCCAAATAAAAAAATGTACATCAGCGATCAGGATGTCGATGCAGTCGGCAATCTGATTGTGGAGACCTATGACAACATAAAAGAACAGCGCTTTTCGGAAGGTTGTAACAAAACCTATTGCAAATGGTGCAATTTTGTTAAAAATCAGCTTTCTCCCGATAGTTTCAGAGATGAAGAGGAGGAGTTGTTGGATGATTGATGGGAGATAAAAACTGCCGATGTCCGGTAAGGATGTCGGCAGTTTTTTATGGAACTTATCTAAGCTTTTTATAGTTTTGTAAAAAATATCTTATGAATTGGGAAAAACACATTCACAGCGATCCTGAAATCCTTTTGGGAAAACCGGTAATTAGAGGAACAAGATTATCGGTTGAGTTTATTATTCAGAGACTGGCCAATGGTTGGACAACAGAACAACTTTTGGAAAACTATCCGCAATTGAGCAAAGAAGCCTTGCAGGCGATTTTTGCTTATGTTGGAGATTGTCTTAGAGATGGACTTTTATTTGATAATAGCAGGAAAAGTGCTTGATCGTGATAAAACTAGACAAAAAAAGTATTAAACATAAATATTGATTAAAATCTAAACTGCCGATGTCCGGGAAGGATATCGGCAGTTTTTTTGGTTGTAATGATTAATGAAAATCAGACTAAATAGGTTTTGGATTAATAAATGCTTAAGAAATCTGTTTAACCCAATTTTCAAGCCTTATGTTACTGATATTTTTGAAATGAGCATCATTGTTAGTGACCATGATTAAATTAAATTCTACGGATGTACAGCCTATTAGCAGGTCAAAATCATCAACTGTCCGGCCTGTTTTTTTTAACCGGGATTTTTCTTTGGCATAAAAATCAATAGCTTCAAAAATTGGAAGAATCTGAATTCCTGATAGGAAATTCAATAAGGCCAAATTATTTTTTTATGGATTTTTACTGTTTTCAACCCCATATTTTAGTTCAGCCAAAGTAATTTCTGAGATATAACAATTTTCAACTTTGACAGATTTAAATTTTTTATCCAAGTTATGCATACCCTTCATGTAGTAAATACAAATATTAGTATCAAGAAGATATTTCATCAGAGTGATTCAATTATTCTGTTAAAACTTCTACTTTCTCTAATTTCATTATTAATCTTTTCAGCGTCATCTTCTTTATCCCAAGCGCCAAATGCCTTATTAAATGATGATTTTTTTTTGCTCAGATCATTTTTCACAGAAAGACTCAATTTCTTAATCAAATCTAACTTGACTTTTGGATCTAAATTTTTGAGCAATT
Source organism: Saprospira sp. (assembly GCA_044349855.1). Taxonomy (GTDB): domain Bacteria; phylum Bacteroidota; class Bacteroidia; order Chitinophagales; family Saprospiraceae; genus Saprospira. The sequence continues at coordinate 27 of JBIKQC010000064.1, read as the reverse complement.
CCAGGTAGGTATCTACCAGTCTGTTAT
>JBIKQC010000063.1:0-13481 GCA_044349855.1 Saprospira sp. | reverse complement strand
AAATAAGGAATGGTAGCAAGGGAAAGATCCAAAACCATTGAAAAAGGGGGAAGATAAAATCTAAAACCTTGGTATAACCGCGACTTGGGCCTACATACCATAGATCATGTGCCACAATTTTCTTAAGATTCTCCTTTTTTTCCATGAGGAGAAGTGAATATTGCGGATGCGTAATCAGGAATTTCATATAAGCAGATTTCCCTTTTGTATCCACCCAATCAAAAAAAGGCTCAAAATTTTTATCATTGTAGAGTCCAAACATTCGTTTATCATCGGGTTGTATTCCCCAATATAGCTTGAAAAGTTCTTCCTGCTGAGGCATACCTTCTTTCTCAAACCATTTCCACCAAACTCCATTGGGCATAACACGAACAAGGAGATTATGCATAATTGGCAAACGGTACCGATGTCCATAATCGGCTGCTGCCTGCTGCAGAAAAAATATGGACAGCATGAGTCCCAATCCCAACAAAGAAATCTTCAAAAAAGACCTTTCGCGCCAAAGCGAAAAAAATGAAAATAGCCCGTAAAAGGGCAACAGCAGATAGGGCCAGTTATCTCTGGTGAAAGAAAAAAGGATTAGTGCTGTAATATGCAATGCCCCGGACTTCCAATCGGGTTTGTACAAATAATAAAGAAATGAGGCTACCCAAAGCAGAAAAAAAGAAGTGGCTGCAGATTCTGAAATCAATAGCATGGTCCAACCGGAAACATGCCACCAATTGAGCAGAAAATGGACGGAAAGCACAATTAGGATTTGCGCACTGATTTTTTTAAAAAAAAGCAAGAGTGCTGCAATGACTAAAAAAGCAGAGAGGTGATTCAGTACTTTTTGTGTGATAATGATTGCATCGGGGTTTGCTCCGACCATTTTATATAAAAGCGGAACGGTAAAGGGTCTTGGAGAATGTACTCCGCCGCCATCCAGTTCTGTTCTTGCCGGACAGTAGAACTCGGCACTGAAAATGGACATTTCTGTCTGACGGATATAATCCATAGGATCGCCCAAACCCTTCCAAAGATAGGGCTTCCAAGTTGTACTCAAGCTGAGTGACAGTCCCAGTATAAAGAGTGCAATATTTAGATATAAGGCAATTTTATCAGCTTTCATTTTTTCCGAATATTCGGCAAAGTTAATAAAAACTCTAATAAAAACCTTTTTGTATAATATAGGAGATTAGTTATTTGAAACTCAATTTATATATATTATACAGCAGCATATAGTCCAGTCCGTTACCATAAAAATCATCGCTGTAAGGAAACCACTCTGTAATTCTGTTTCCTGTCCGTTCATCAGGGTGATGAACAAAATCTGATTCGCAGTCTAAATTGGTATGTGGATATCCATCGGCGAAACAGTCGCTTCTCTTTTTGGCCGGAATACAGTTGCCGTTGAAACTGTAGGAATTTAATATCCTGCGCATTCGCTCCGGATATTGTTCAAATAATCTTTCAGATCCGGCTTCCAGCATTTCCTTTTCAGGAATATCGTGTAAAAGCATGCGCAACAAGGGGTAGTAGGGTTCTATCCAAGGTGTATATTCCCGGCCATCTTTAATAGCATTTTTCAACGGTATTCTCTTGGGGTTTGACAAGGCGACAAGGGTATGATAAAAACTGTAATTCATCCTCCGTTTTTCATTTTTACCTTCAGAGACGACAACAATTGGCTTCTCGCCCAAGGTAAAACCCTGAACCAATACAGAACTGAAATTAAAATAATTTCCCTTACAGACTTCTTCACTGCAAATAAAATTGACTGTTTCGCAAATCCCATATTTGGTATAGCGCCAATCATAGCCACAGGTATTTGTCCCTGCATAATTATCGGGTTTACCAATACAGGGCGGCAGATAAAATCCCTGACCCGGACCTCCAAGATTTGAGACCAAGGCTTTTGCAATTTTTTTGGACATCAGGACTACAGAAACCGGGCCCTCGGGACTTTGATGCAGAATATCATCAGGTATAAATTTTTTAATAAAGGCCAATCCCAGAAGCAGTCCGATTACCTGATCCTGGCTCATATATTTCTCGGCCAAAATTTCAGGGGCAAGTTTTTTCGGGTCATTTGGGGCAAGATAGAGAAAATGGCAGTCTTTCTCTTCATATCCGCAAAGCGGATGTGCCTGACAGCTGAGTTGCCCGGGCGCATAAATATTTCTAATGTCAGGAATAGCATTTGGCCGATCTGCACAATGGTATCCGGGTTTTTCTTCAGGCATTTTACCATATTCGTCGCTTGCAGTCGGATTGATTTTACCAAACCGGGAATGAACCGTTGCGGGTTTATGAAATTCCTCCCAAAAGCTGTATGGAACATCATTTCTGATGGCCAGTCCGGAAAATCCGCTCATATCTGCTATCCAACTGTCATTGCATTTAAATTCAGGGACGACCTCCAAATATCGTTCCACCCATCGGTTGGCTGTCATGTTCAGTCTGCGGAAGGCCTGAAGGGCCAAATAAATTTCTTCCAGCGTTTTTGCTGCCTCATCTTTTGCTCCATTCCTGATCTGCAGGGCATATTCCGTGGAGAGTACGGCCAGATAAAGTCCCAAATAACAGCCTGTATCTTCACTCCAGGCAAGTGCACCGTTTTCATTCGACAAATCAGGATTCAGATTGCAATATGATTTTTTAAAAGGCGTATTTGGATCCAATGGCCACCAATATTTATTTCTTGTAGGATGATGTGCTGCTGCAGGTATGCTGTAACCTGCTTTTTCAAAATGTCCGTACCAGGCCGGATTCCCTTTTTTATATTCCTGAAAAATGCCGATACCGTCACCGCCCCAATCAATGCGGATAAAATTTTGATAAAATCGGGACTTATATTGCCAATATTTTTGATTCAGTACATCCTCTTCGGTGAATTGAGCATAAACAACTGAATTATAAATACATAAAAACAATATTACTATGAGCTGTTTCATGAAAAAGCGTTAATTTTCGGAAAAGTTTTCATTTGAAAACAAAATAAGGATTTTATCCATAATTTTTTGTTGTCAGAAAACTAAAGATTCTCTATTTTTGGGTATTAAAATCAAAAAGCACGCTAATCCGTTAAAAAAATATGACTTATTGGCTTATTAAAAATCAAAATTCCTTTTAAAAACCGTCCAATTTCGGATATCTACATAAACTCATGCCATTACAAACACTAACAGAACAACTTTGGAAACAACTGCGCTCCGGTAATGCCGAGCAGGTTGACATTGCAATAACTAGAGCCGAAGTTCAGGGCTATGACCTCAGTCCCTTTGATATAGAATATGCAGAACTCTGTTCCTATATTGAATCGCCAACTGGCGGAACGCCCTTTTCAGCAATCGCAATAGTTTATTCCTGCTCAAAGGTAGATTTAAGCGGTCGTGAACTGAGCGTTCTTCCGGAATCATTGCGACAGCTAAGAAACCTCAACATACTAATTATCAATGACAACGAATTGACATTTTTGCCCGATTGGATTGGCGAAAAAAATCAGCTGAAGGAATTACAGGTACGTGGAAATCTGTTGGAATCACTGCCCAGCAGTATCGGGAAGTTAGAGTTATTGGAAACACTGGACCTGAGCTATAACAGACTCAGTAAACTGCCGGTTACTTTATTTCAGCTGCAGCGACTGCACAAACTGAATCTTCAGGCCAATAAACTGACTACCCTCCCCGATCAGTTGGGGATGCTGCTCTCTCTGAAAAAACTTTCATTGGGCGAAAATCCGATGAATAGCTTGCCGGACGCTATCGGCGACCTGCAAAACCTGCAGGAACTGGGCCTCAATTCTATGGGTCTCAGCAGTCTGCCCGACGGAATATGCAGAATACAGCAGTTGAATATGCTAAATCTGCAGCGCAATCTCTTGACGGAATTACCCGCAGATTTTGGAAAAATGACCGGGCTGAAAGAATTGTATCTTACACAAAATAGGCTGGCTTCACTACCCGATACTTTTGGGAGACTGCAAAAGCTGAGCAGGCTTTCGTTGGAACATAATAATCTTAGTCAGTTACCGGACAGTTTCTGTAATCTGATTGCTTTATCTGAACTGCAGCTACAGGATAATCATCTTACTGCCCTACCCGAAAATTTCGGCAATCTTGAAAATCTGTCAGAACTTTATCTGGAACGCAATAAACTGGAAAAACTGCCTGAGAGTATTATTTCTCTTGTATATTTGAAAGACTTATGGGCACAGTCTAATCTTATCAGCGAATTGCCGGAGAATTTGGGCAATATGATTGCATTGGAATATCTGAACCTGGAGAATAATCCGATAGACAGCATTCCTAAATCTGTGATTTCTCTGCTCAAACTCAAAAATTTACTGTTGGCCAATACCAAACTCATATCTCTGCCCGCAGGAGTTTCCCAAATGAAATTGGATGAATTGGACTTCAGCGGTACTCCATGGGAAGAAGAAATGGAAAAGGTACAGCCCGGCCAAACTACTGATGATGAAGCAGATATAGAGGCTTCCTCCGGCAAAAAAGACAATGGAGGCTGTTTTGCTGCGATGCTCTTTTTTATCATCACTGCATCTGCCGCTGTTTATTTGATGTTTTTGGGGTAATTGATATTATATTCAAATAGCCTCATTATTAACTAGAAACTCCTGCATTCGTAATGAAAGCAGGAGTTTTTTATTTATCAGTGATTATGATCATTTTCATTGTGATTAAGTTCCTGATGTTCTTTAATAACCTGAACAACCCGACGCACCATCACGCGCCTGATATCACGTTCCATTTCCCGGTCAGGCTGATCGAGTATATACTGAAATTTCATTGAAACATAGTCCTTTTTGATTTCAACAATTTTCAGACGGAATGAGCCGGGACGTACCAAATGATGATATTGTGCTATAGAAGCAATGAGATCCTCCTCAAGTTCCTCCACATTTTTCATATACTTTATATCAATCTCAAAATCGATACTGGTTTTGCGCACTTCCCTTCTGGTATAATTGATAATCTCATTGGAGAATACAGTACTGTTTGGCAATATAACATAGTCATCATCATCATTCAGCAATATAAATTTTGAAAGGGTAATATCTACTACTTTTCCTTTTTTTCCTGCAATTTGAACAGTGTCACCAATATTGATTTCATCGGAAAATGCAATGAACATTCCACTGATGATATTTGAAATATAATCCTTACTCAATACAGCGATTGCTGCTGCAAAGATACTGAGGGATGTAAAGAAAGTAAAGAGGTCAAATCCAAGGAACAATAATAATCCGGCTACAATACCGCCCAATAAAATGAGATAGTAAATATTGTTAATACCTGCTATCAGATTATCATTCTGTCTTTTATCCAGGCCTTTTCTTCTTCGGTAGAAGCCGGCCATAATATAAACTATTGTATTGAGCGTAATTAAAAATATCAGAAAATTGACAATGACATCTGTTTTGCGCAAAGGCATTTTCCAGGTCTCAATAATCTGATAATCTGTAATTTTTAAATATAACAATAACGGCAACAATAACCAACCGAAAATTCTTAATAATTGTTTTATCAAGCGTTTGTTCATAGGAATAAAATAGTTAGTGGTTTGTATCTTAAATCAGGTATAAGGTATCAGGTATCATGACTTAAAACTCGACCATTTACCCAACCGTCATTTGAGTTCGTTATGAACCAGAAGTACCGCGCTCTGGGGCTGTAGATTAACAAAGTGATACATAATACAGCTTTTCACATTTTAATATATAAATGCGAATCAAGTGTTAAAAAAGGTCTTTTTTTTACATCAACGGCTTAGAAATATTTGCCATAATAATTAGGCAATATGGTTTTATACAAACAATGCGCAGTTTTAAGAGGTCACCCCTACGGGGCTTAAAAATTTTGTTTACATCTTAATACTAAGAACAGGTCTCCTCTGGAGCGAAAAATGGCTCCGTAGGAGTCAAATGTTCTTAGCTATAATTGAATAAGATGAAAAAAAAGCCCCGTAGGGCTGACCTGTTTGATTGTTTAACAAGGTTTTGTGAATTTATTAGTTTTATAAAATCCAACCCTTGATTCACAATATAATGTGATGTCTTTATGATTTTACCTTTATCGACCAGGTAAAATAAAACTTGGATACAATCACCGCTTGTCCCTTTTCATCGGGCATAGTACCAATGCTTTCCAATGTGATACTCTGCCCCTCCCCTGTATCGATGGCTTTTTGTACCAATGCGAATACTTCAGGTCCCATACTGCAGGTAAAAGTGGATCTTTTATTTACTTTTTTAATATATTCTGCTCGCATTTCGGTGATAAGCATAGAAATTTTTCCTCTGTCATGAATAGCCAGAGAACAGATGATTCCGGTCGACATTTCGGCTGCTGCAGCCTGTGCCGCAAAATAGGTAGATTTGAAGGGATTTTGTGAACGCCAGGTATAAGGAACCGTTACTACAGACTTTTCCGTATTTAAAGTTGTAACCCTAACACCCATAAAAAGTGCCGCCGGAAGTTTCATCAATAGAAAAAGCCATTGATTGAAAGCGTTCATAAATTTTTTAATGAAGGTTGCTGTTTTGGGCGAATTGTAATTTTGTGCAGTTTCTGAAGTCGACATTTCACTATTTTTTTACGTATTAATAAATTGACAGGCTTTGAACTGAAATTTATTTTCTTAGCTTTGCAAGTTCTGAAGCTTTGTTTTTTAAGATGTTTTAATTTTAACTATTGAATTTCACAAAAATAGTCCCTTTTTTTGCAACTGAGACTAAAAAATAGACAAAGCTTCATAAAAATATAAAAAATCGGGTTGAAAATATTTTTAATCCAAAACAGAAGGGTTAACAGCTATTCGTTATTCAAAATTTGGTTTATCCGAACAGCCCTCAGACACGTTAATTATACTATGGCAAAAAATCTCCTTATCGTTGAATCCCCTGCAAAGGCAAAGACCATTGAAAAATATTTGGGTTCCGACTTCGTTGTAAAATCCAGCATGGGGCATATCAGAGATCTGATTAAAGACAGCAAAGATCAAAAGGCAATAGATGTTGACAATAAATACAAGGCAAATTACGAAATCAGCCCTGATAAATTCAAGGTTGTAAAGGAACTGCGCGAATGGGTTAAAAAAGTTGACGAGGTATGGCTCGCGACGGATGAAGACCGCGAGGGAGAAGCTATTTCATGGCACCTGGCGGAAGTTCTGAATTTAAATGTAAAAACTACTAAACGCATTGCTTTTCACGAGATTACCAAACCTGCACTGTTAAAGGCAGTACAGAATCCAAGGCTGATAGATCTGGATCTGGTCAATGCACAGCAATCTCGAAGGGTATTGGACCGCCTGGTCGGTTTTGAGCTTTCCGAATTGCTTTGGAGAAAAGTAAAGAGCGGACTTTCTGCAGGACGTGTCCAGTCAGTTGCTGTTCGCCTGGTGGTTGATCGCGAACGAGAGATTGAAGAATTCAATACAGCTCCATTTTTTAGAATAGGTGCCCGTTTTAATGTATTGAACAATGAGAAAAATATTCAGGTAAGCGCTAAGTTATACGACCTGAAACAGCGTTCGGAAGAGCATAAATTTGAAAAAGAGGGCGATGCAAAAGCTTTCCTCAACAAATGTCTTCCTGCTACCTATACAGTTGAAGAAATTACCGTAAAACCAACGAAACGCAGTCCGGCACCACCTTTTACGACTTCAACACTGCAACAGGAAGCCAGCCGTAAACTTTATTTCCCGGTTTCGAAAACCATGCGCGTTGCTCAGGCTCTGTACGAGGCCGGACATATCACCTATATGCGTACCGACTCTACCAATTTGAGTGCTGAGGCGCTAAAAAACATAGAAAAAGCGATTGTTGGCAATTACGGACAGAATTACCATAAATACCGCACCTATTCCAGCAAGAAAGGCGCACAGGAGGCACACGAAGCTATTCGTCCCACCTATATGGAAAAGCAGAATGTAAGTGGCGACCGCGACGAACAGCGCCTTTATGAACTAATCTGGAAAAGAGCTATTGCTTCGCAAATGGCCGATGCACAGTTGGAAAAAACAACTGTCGATGTCAAAATTTCTACCGTAAATGATGCCCTGCTCGTTGCTGTGGGCGAAGTGCTTAAATTTGACGGCTTCCTTAAGGTTTATTTGGAATCGAAGGACGAAGAAGAAGACGAGGACGCTGAAGATGCCATCCTTCCTCCAATGAAAAAGGGTCAGAAACTGGACCTGAAGGAAATGGAGGCGGTAGAACGCTATACCCGACCGCCCTACCGTTATACGGAGGCCGGTTTGGTAAAAAAATTGGAAGAACTGGGCATAGGACGCCCTTCTACCTATGCGCCGACAATTGAAAGAATCATGAATCCTACCAGGGGTTACATCACAAAAGAAAGTCGCGAAGGATCAGAGCGCCCTTACAGAGTGCTAATGCTGCATGCGTCAAGCCCTAAAAAAGAGGCTCATATCACCGAATCTACAAAAAAAGAGGTTTACGGTGCAGATAAAAATAAACTTTTTGCCAGCGATATGGGTAAACAGGTTTCTGATTTTCTGGTCAAATATTTCGACAAAATCATGAACTACCGCTTTACTGCCGGTATTGAGGATCAATTGGACGAAGTATCAGAAGGCAAACTCGATACAGTAAAGATGCTGGATGCAGTTTATAAACCTTTCCACGAAACTGTTCTGACAACCCGCGATGAAGCTGAACGTGTTACAGGTGAACGTATTTTGGGCAAACATCCTATTTCTGGCCTTACTGTACTCGTGCGAATTGGCCGTTACGGTCCTGTAGCACAAATTGGCAGCAGCGAGGAACTTGGCGAGAACGAAAAATCGATTTATGCGAATCTTCACCGCGAACAGTCCATTGATACCATAACAATGGATGATGTCATGGATCTCTTTAAATTTCCCAAAACTTTGGGAACTTACAAGGGATTTGAGCTGTCGGTCAATGAGGGCAGATATGGCCCTTATGTCAAATTCGACGAGAAATTTATTTCTCTGCCTAAAAACGTAGATCCTAATTCAATTTCCTTTGAAGAAGCAGTAGTCCTCATCGATGCCAAGCTGATTGAAGATGCCCCTGTGGGATATTTTCAGGGCAAACCAATTACTAAAGGCAGCGGAAGATTCGGTCCTTTTGTAAAATGGGAAAACCTTTATGTGTCCATTACCAAAGGTTCCGGCTTTCAGTTGGAAACGATCAATGAATCACAGGCAATACTGTTGATCGAGCAAAAGATTGACAAAGAAGCTTCTAAATATCTTCGTCAATGGGAAAATCAGGAGCTTTTCATCGAAAACGGCCGTTGGGGTCCATTTATCCGTTCAGGTAAAAAATCCTACAAACTGATTGATGCAAACGGTAAAAAAATCACTGCGGAAGAAGTGCCTGACTTAACAGTGGAACAGGTAATTGCAATGGTGGAAGAACAGGGCGGTAAGGTTAAAAAACCTAAGGCAGCCAAAACAACAAAACCCACTGCAGGTAAATCAACTGCCACAAAATCAACAACTAAAACAGTTGTAAAGAAAACGGTAAAGAAATAGACAAACGGTAAAATGGCAAAGCCCCTACTTTTTTGAGAGAAGGGGCTTTTTTAGTTTTTTAACATTTTATAAAATATGTTTCCTGGAACAGCGTTCCAACAAGCTTTTTCTCTTCGTACCATACCAAATACCTGATACAAAGTTTTATTTTCTTATCCAGCCTGCAAGTGTACTTTTTCCAATTTTTTCCACCCTTATCCATTTATTTTTCTTTTCGAGGATACAGATGATGTCTCCATTTTTGAAGGAGCTTCCCATTTCCATACCAGCTTCCGGCTCTGTAAAAATTTCGGCAGAATTCTCCATTTTTTTGATCTGTTTCCAGGCAGTGGGGCGGTTGAGCGGAATGATGAGACCATTTCCTTTGAGCATATCTGCGGGGCAGTTGCCCGGATTTCCATCCAGTTTCAGCCTAACGCCGTTGATTGTCACCATGAGAGTTCCGCTGCCTTTTTCCTCACCTTTGGGTCTGCTCCAGCTAATGGGGAATGCCGCCTTGCCGGCTACATAAACACCCTCAATAAAAACAGAACAGCTTCCAAATTGGTATAAACCGGAAATATTATTACTGTCAATGGCGAGCATGGCATTTTCATAAGTTCCGGCTTGAAATCCGATTTCTTTGATTTCAGTATCTTTAATTTCAATCTCTACACCATGACTTTCGGGTACTTCAGCAAAGTTGCCGTTATCGGAGATGCAGGCTGAAAAAAGAAAAGCGGCCGAAAGTACAGCCGCTATATTTTTTAATTTGTTGTTCATCTTAATCATTCGCTTACTTTTCTCCATTTACTGCTTCCACAGCAATGATTTCTGGAATTGCAGATTTAATGGTAAATTCTATGCCTGATTTCATGGTCATGGCACTCATGGAACAGGTTTCACAATTCCCAATCCATTTGATTTTTACACGCATGTCATCTGTCAATTCTACCACTTCGATATTGCCGCCATCCAAAGCCAGGTGCGGTCTGATACTTGACAGTGCCTGTTCAATCCGCTCAAGCAATTTTTCTTTATTTGATATCATAATTTCCATTATCGGTCTATTTTATTTCCTCTAACAAAGATAAGGATTTTTATCTAAACTAAATCTGTTTAACAAAATTATCGGTTTTTGATAAAATTTAAAATCAATCCCTTTTTGATCGGATAGACCCCTGATATTTTCACTACATTTATAATGTTGCGGTTCGATTTGCGGATAACTTCTTTATTTTCATAAGCTTGTAAAAAATACTTTCACTTTTGTCATGTTGCGCCTCTCTGAAGTTAACTCCCAGCTACGCAGATCAGACTATAATGAGCAAAATTCGAACAACTTGTATCGACCTTAGACGAGATTTTCTCAACCGCACATCTTTCATCTTTTATCTTTTATCTTATTTAAATAAGCATACCTGCGATAACTGCTGTAAGGAAACAGGCAATCGTTCCGCCCAAAAGTGCCAAGAGTCCAAATTCAGAAAGTTCTTTACGGCGGGAAGGTGCCAAAGCACCAATACCTCCGATTTGAATTCCGATTGAAGCAAAATTGGAAAAACCGCAGAGTGCATATGTAGCTATGATTTTAGATTTTTCTGTCATTACTGACTGCATTTTTGGAATATCGGCATAAGCAACAAATTCATTCAATACCGTTTTTTTACCCAACAATTGACCGACGACCAGCATATCCTGAGCAGGTACACCCAAAAGCCAGGCAATTGGTGACATAACTAATCCCATAAGGTATTCAATATTAAAACCCATGAAGCGTCCGTCGGTAATTTTTTGAATGTACATATTCAAAGATAGATGGTTGATTTCATAAACTTTAGCATCAATGGCATCTGCTCCTTTAGCATTTATCATCCATAGATCTTTCTCCGCATTCCATGCCAATAAAGTATTGGCATCCAATCCATTAGTACCATAAAAAACAAAATTGCCTGTACTCATGTTCCAACCGATCAGTTCGCCGATCGCACCGCTCACCATAGAGTTGAGCATCGCCATTAAAGCAGTAAAAACAATAAGCATTGCACCAACATTGACAGCAAGTTTCAAACCATCAGATGTACCTCTTGCAATCGCATCGAGCAGATTATCGCCAATCTGTTCTTTTGGAATAATAATTTCTCTGCTGATATGCTCATTCGTTTCAGGATAAAGCATTTTAGCACTCATAATTGCAGCAGGTGCAGACATAATGGAGGCTGTTAGCAGGTGCGTGGCAAATTCCTGTCTTAAAACCGGGTCATTCCCCCCCAAAAAACCGACATAGGCAGCCATAACACCGCCGGCGATCGTTGCCATACCGCCTACCATTAGGCAGAGCAGTTCCGATTTGGACATATCGTTCAAAAAAGGCTTCACCAAGAGTGGCGCCTCTGTCTGTCCAACAAAAATATTGGCCGCAGCTGACATACTTTCTGCTCCGGAAAGCCGCATGAATTTATTCATCCCCCAGGCCAGCACGTAAACTATCCGCTGTAAAATTCCTAAATAATACATCAAAGCCGACAGGGCCGAAAAGAAAATGATTGTCGGTAAGACATTTACAGCAAATACAAAACCTACGGAATCGTTATTCAAAAGTCCACCAAAAACCTGTTTTGTACCCTGTTCTGTGTAGTCAATAACGTATAGAAAAACACTGGAAATTTTGTCAAAGAAATATCGGATAGCATTAACTTTTAAAATTGCCAATCCCAATAATAACTGCATGAGTAATCCCACGCCAACAAGTTTCCAATCTATGGCTTTTCTGTTATTACTAAAAAAATATAGTATACCCAACAAAAACACCATGCCCAAGAGGCCGCGCAAATAGTCCATAAACCGATAAAATATAAATGATTACGAATAGATAACTGTGGTGGGGAAACCCTGAAAGGATTTAACTTCTTACAATTTAGTTGGAAAATTATAAAACTATTTTATAAATGACAAGAAAATAAGCTTGATATAGTATTTATGTACAAATATAAATGACAATAGCCCGACACTATCCCTCTAAAAACTGTCTTCTCTTATGAATCATTTTCAAAAAAGCGATATTTTATCTGTTAATTATATAATAACAAAGCACTTTTTTTATCTTTACATCACATAATATTACATTTCTAAATAGATTTAATTTCCTTCTGATAAAATTTGCTATTGATATGAAAAAGCTTTTATTGACTGCATTTACCCTAATTTTCTGCATTTCCTTTGCTCTGGCCCAATCGACTGATACCGATTTTATGCATAAGATAAAACCGGAACACAGGGTTGATTTGAGTGCCCGAAAAATAGAAAAGCCAATTTTAAACAATGAAAAATCGACTAAAGTACTAAAAGAAGATCTGAAACATTTAGCCACACAAAAGCGAGAAATTGAAAAAGAAATTGAAAAGATGGAAGTCGCCAATACACCTAAACAAGACAATATGTTTGTTAAAATGCAGCTTTCCCTTAAAAGGGTAAATGCTCAAATGGCAGAGAACGAAAAACTTATCAGTTTGAAAGAAACAAAAAATAAACAATAGCCAATCCTAAAAACAATCTTATGAAAAATATTTTAGAAAGTGCTGTTGTTATACTTTTCTTTTTACTGAACATTTCAACAGTAACATCTCAGGGAACCAACTGTAACACAGCCACTCCGTTCTGCTCAAATGGTCTCGATCCCTATCCTGCGGGTGTAAACAATCCCACAGCTCCTGTCGGAAACAATTATGACTGCCTGTTTACACAACCAAATCCAGCCTGGTTTTATCTCAACATCACCAGAAATGGCGTACTTGACTTTACCTTAGACAATACAGCCGGTTTGGATATTGACTTTATCCTCTATGGCCCTTTTCCAAATTTGGCGACTGCAATGAGCCAATGCGGAAACCTTGGAAATGGCGGCATTAGCGGTGCTGTTGCCGCCTGCAGTTATTCAGGTGCAGCCATTGAACCTGTAACGGTTGCCAATGTTC
>JBIKQC010000487.1:0-3794 GCA_044349855.1 Saprospira sp. | reverse complement strand
TTACTGTGTTGAGGTTAAACCTGGTTTGAAACTTTTGAAAATGGGAGTATTGTATGGTGCTAACGCCTCGGGTAAGACTAATTTCTTAAATATATTGGATTTTGTAAGAGAAATTGTACTTCACGTGCCTTCTGAGAAGTTAAAAGGCATAAATGTTCAGCCCTTTCTTTTAGATGAAGCCTGTAAAGCAGAAAATAGTGAGTTTTCGATCTCATTTTACATAGATGGAACTAGATTTATTTACGAATTATCGTTAAATAGCAATTTTATTTTTTCCGAAAAGCTGATTTATTATCCAAATAGCCAACCGGCGCTGGTTTTTGAAAGAGCCTTCAACAATAAAAAGGTTGTTTCTAAGGTAAAGTTTGGAAGTACACTTGATTTGATCGAAAAGGATAAAATTATATTGGAGGGTGATTTAATTGTGAATACAACCCTATTATCTGTTTATCTTAAAAAAAACGTCAATATTGATGTGCTGGAAAAAGTAGTAAAATGGTTCAGTTATAACCTTTCTGGAAAAGTAGACGCTAAAAGCGAATTAAAAAAACAGATTACTGAAAAAATTTACAATTCAGCTGATCAAAAGAAATTAACGCTGGAGCTCTTACAAAAAGCAGATTTTAATATTGTTGACATTGAAGTTGAAAAGCATCAGTCAATTATGAAAATTGACAAGGAAGGTAAAAGCATTTATTTTCCTGATTTATTTTTAGAGAACTTTGGGCTGGATTTATATGACCTTAAATTTATACATAAATCAAAAAAAGGGACTTCAGCATTGCCCTATGAAGCGCAATCAGAAGGAACAAAAAGATATTTTGAATTAAGCGGTATTTTAAGTACACTTTTGACTGAAAACAATATTGTGTATATTGACGAATTGGAAAGTTCCCTTCACCCTGATCTTACTGATCATTTCATTAAAACATTTTTGGCGAATTCAAAAAATTCACAACTTTTATTTACTACGCACAATCTCATACTTTTAGATTCCGATTATATTAGACGTGATGTGGTCTGGTTCTGTGAGAAAAATGAAAATGGTGCAACAGAACTATATTCTGCCTATGACTTTGGTCTGCATAAAAACATTTCTTTATTTAATGCTTACAAAACCGGAAAGCTTGGCGCAAAACCCCATTTAGGAAGCATTTTTCTCGAAAACTATGGCAAGGAAAAGTAAAAATAAAATACTGAAATACAGCATTGCCATTGTGGGTGAAGGAGCAACCGAATGGTATTATTTTGACAGCTTGAGAACAGAAAAAAGATATAGTTTTCAGGTCAGTCCTGAATTGCCCACTCATTCTGACTTTGCATCTATTTTTAGATCAGCTGAAAAATTGGCAATAGAAGGTTTTGACGAAGTTTTTTGTGTTTTGGATCTTGATGTATTCGGTAATGACGATAGTATTCAAAAATATAAGGCAAAAAAGTATCTGCTATTAAAGCAGTATTCAAATATTCACGTTTTTGAAACTATGCCCTGTTTTGAGCTTTGGTTTATTTTGCATTTCAATGACTATTCCACTAAGTTTTACAATGGTAGTGCGGAATTAATTCTGGAATTAAAGAGACATCTTCCCGAATACGAGAAAAAGAAGGCTTATTTTGAAAAGATAAACTTATATAAAACCCTATCGGATAAAGGCAATTTGGAAAAAGCAATAACAAGTGCAAAAAGACTTTGTACCGAAAAAGCAATAGATGATAATCCGAAATTTTCATTTACAGAAGTTTATGAGGTATTGGAAAAATTGGATAAGCGCTAAAAGAATGTCGCCCCGATGGCAAGAAATTATGATTCCCTATACGATCTTAAAATTTTCAATTTTATTGTTGTACAGCTCCAGAGGAACGACATTTTTGTAGCAGTGCCAGCTGCGTTATTTTAGTTTTAATTGTTTGTTATAAAGCTATGCTATAAAATGCCGCTCCTACGGAGCTCAATTCATTTTTTTGCCTTCGGCTAGAAAAATATCGCCCGATGGGGCTACGAACCCTGAAACTGCTTTTTCCATAATTGCACTATGGTGTAGAATGTGACAAATATTAACATAATTATGGTGTAGAATGTGACAAATATTAACATAATTATGGTGTAGAATGTAACAAATAATTTAACTTTGTATTGAATTATTGCACATTAGACTGTATCTGTAAATATGAAATTATATCGAAAAGTTTTTTCTGATTTAGAAAAATGGAAGATCTCACCTAATCGCAAACCAATATTGTTAAGAGGTGCGAGGCAGGTCGGAAAATCATATATCGCTAAAGAATTCTCAAAAAAATACCCGCAGCGTATTTTATTGAATTTGGAAAAAACCGAAGACCATAATCTTTTTGAGCGTTACAATTTGCAGGAATTAATAGATTTCCTGTTCGCCACCAATAATTTCCCAAAGGAAACTGAAACTTTTTTCTTTATTGATGAAATACAGACTTCGACAAAGGCTTTGCAGATGCTCAGGTTTTTTTATGAAGAACATCCTTATCTTCATGTGATTGCAGCGGGTTCCCTCTTGGATTTTGCCCTTGACAAAATCCAATCTTTTCCTGTTGGCAGAGTGCATCAAATTCCGATTTATCCAATCAACTTTGAAGAATATTTGCATGCTGTAAATCCGTCTTTGTTGGATTATTATCATCAGGTACCATCGACTTTTATGGCACATGATTTACTTTTGCCTGTATTTCAGGAATACACAATTCTGGGTGGAATGCCGGAAGTTCTTAAAACATACCTGACTACTGGGGATTTAGTCTCTACCCGTGAAATATTTGCCGACCTCTGGCAAAGTTACAAAGATGATACAGAGAAATATGCAAAAAATATTAGCGAAAGAAAAATCCTGAGGCATATTTTGAATTATGCGCATCTGGAACAGGACAGAATAAAATTCAATGGTTTTGCCAATTCGAATTATAAGTCCAGAGAGGTTTCAGAGGCCTTTCAATCATTAGAAATGGCTAAAATTATTCAGTTGATTTATCCGCTAACACAAACAGTCTATCCACCACTTCCGAATTTAAAAAGAAGTCCCAGGCTGCAATATCTCGACACTGGGCTATTAAATTATTTGCTTGGAATTCAATCAGAATTGATAGGAGTTAGGGATTTGAGTGATTTTATGCGGGGTAAAATCATACAACATATTGTATCGCAGGAACTTATTTCAGTGCAAACAAATTTTCACTTTAAACCTTTTTTCTGGGTTAGAGAGCAATTGAGTGCCAATGCAGAAATTGATATTATTTACATTGACAAAAACAAGGTCTATCCGGTTGAAATAAAATCGGGTGTAAAAGGTAGATTACGCTCTCTTATGCAGTTTATGGATGAATCAGAACTGGACCTTGGCATTAGACTCAGTGCCAATTATTTTTCTGTGGAAAAGGTGAACACGATTAATCAAAAACCTTTTAAGTTGCTCAATATTCCCTATTACCATGGAACGAAAATAAGTGAATATATAAGTACCACTAACTAAAATTTATAGAGCTCGCTACGCTCGGTTCGGTACATTTTATTGTACTTTTTGGGTCTGAACTGCCCTGAAAAGCCTCGTCAACGTATATTTATGATAAGAGAAAATAGCGATAGGAAGCATATTTTGTTTGCGAATAGGCTTTGAATTAGACGGTTTTGTTAATGCCGCTCCCATGGAGCTCGGGTCATTTTTTTCGCCTGCGGCTACAAAAATGTCTCCCCGATGGGGCTCTGCTCTGCTATTTGATTTTAACCCCAAAGGGGTGAAAGGATTATAGCAGCGTAAGCTGCGGCAGGA
>JBIKQC010000486.1:0-3806 GCA_044349855.1 Saprospira sp. | reverse complement strand
TTTTCAAATCTTGTAAATTAAAATGGGGTTATATTGGGGATTTCGGATACTTCTTAATTGGAGTATCCGTTTTTTTATGATATTTTATCATTCCAAAACCTTAAATAGGATTCGCTTTGAAGACTAAAAGAGAAAATAACACGAAGTATCTGCTAAACAAACCCATAAAAGTCTACTTATAACATACACGATGTATACGAGTAAAGTATATAATTTCAACTAAGGTTTCTTGAAATACCAATTCCTCATTCATCAAATCTTTTATTTTTTAAAATTAAGTGAACGAAATTTCAATGAGCATTGTTAAACATTTTTGTATTTTTAAGCATTTAATTAACTATCAAATAATTGTTTTTTTTTAATTAAAAAAATCTGAAAACAATATTTTTGAATTTTAGACAGTTTTGTTGATCACAGTTGATATTATGGAATTTGCACCAAAAGACTTATTTGAAAAACTGGAATTCGACAAAATCTTAGTGATTGCCGAATCCTTTTGTGTGGGAGAGCGCGGAATGGAATATTTCCGAACCTTGGAACTGAGTACGCAGCAACATGTGCTGGAAAGACAGTTGCAGGAGGTATTTGAATACAAAAAAACTTATGATGAAAATCATCAGTTCCCGACTACAGCCTATTCTGACATTACAGAGGATCTTAAAATGCTGGCGATTGAAGGATTTGTTCTTTCGGCCGAAAGCCTGATCAGTATTGCACAGATTCTTCAGGGAACACAGCGTTTTTATCGCTTTTTCTCTCCGAAAAGTGAAACTAGAGCCCTTTATCCCACACTGTTTAATATCATCAGGGACATAGATTTTGATGAGCAGCTTTTGGCTTCAATCAATAGGGTAGTGGATGAGGAAGGAAATATCCGTCCCGATGCCTCTCCGGAGTTACTGCGTATCGCAAGGATGCAGGGTTCCAAAAGACAGGAATTGGACAAAAGATTTAGACAGGTGGCCAATTTCTACCTGAGCAAAAGCCAATTGGCCGACACAGTGGAAAGTTTCCGTAACGGTCGCCGAGTATTGGCAGTTTTAGCTGAATACAAACGTCAGGTAAAAGGGATTCTGCATGATGAATCTGCTACCGGAAAGACGGTATTCATCGAGCCTGAAGAGGTAATTGACCTGAATAATGACCTTTTTGATCTGGAACAGGAATACAGACGCGAAATTTACCGCATTCTTCGCGAATTGAGCGCAGTTTTGAGACCTTATACGGAACATCTCCGCAAATATTTGGAGATCAGTACCCGTTACGATATCATACAGGCAAAGGGGCAGTTGGCTTATCGCCTTGATGCTACAAAACCTAAACTTTGGACCAAACCGATTTTTAAACTGCAGCGGGCATTTCACCCACTACTTTATCTGAAAAATAAAAAATCGGCCCAAAAAACTATTCCTTTCGACCTTACGCTGAAAGATGACATGAGAATGCTCATCCTGAGCGGGCCGAATGCCGGAGGAAAATCCATTTGCATGAAGGCCCTGGGCCTGATGCAGCTGATGATACAGGCCGGAATGCTGATTCCTGTGGAAGAAGGCAGTGAAGTCGGCATTTTTGAAAGATTTTTTGCCGATATCGGCGATTCTCAGTCATTGGAAGACGAGCTGAGTACTTACAGTTCCCGATTGCAAAATGCCCGTTATTTCCTGGATCATGCCGATGACAAAACATTGGTACTAATTGACGAATTCGGTTCTGGTACAGATCCTAAAATGGGCGGTGCCATTGCAGAATCAATTCTGAGGGAACTGAATTACAAAAAGGTATTTGGCATTGTCACTACGCACTATTCCAATCTGAAGACCTTTGCTTTTGAAAACAAGGGGTTGGTGAACGGGCACATGATTTTTAATATGAACACCCTTTCTCCGACCTACGAAATGCGGGTGGGAAAACCGGGTTCTTCCTATGCTTTTGAAATTGCCGCAAAAAGCGGACTTTCGGAAAGAGTAATCAATTATGCCAAAAAGCAAATTGGACATAAGGAGCAGAATTTCGATGAAATGATCATCGACCTGCAGCGCGAAAAACAAAAAATGAACGAAGCGCAAAAACTGATTGATGAACAGCAGAAACAACTGGATCAGCTCATTAAAAATTATGAATTTGCTCAGAAAGAATTGGAGTTTGGTCGTAAAAAGCTGAAATTACAGATAAAGGAACTGGAACTGCTCGACCTGCAAAAAACGCACAAGGATCTGCAAAAGGTACTTCGTGAAATGAAGGAAGAGGAAAACCGTCAAAAAGCGATTGATAAAGCGCAGGAGATTTTGGATAAAACCAAGGTAGAAAAACAAAGTCTGAGCGAAACGATCGAGGTCATCAAAGATGACATTTACAAGGTCTATGAAGAGAAAGAACATGGCGTGATCGAGGTTGGCGCTTTGGTGCGCATGCGCAATGGCGGTATGATGGGGCAGGTAAAGGAAATTAAGAAAAAAGATGCCACTGTCGAGATGGAACATATCACGATCACCGTAAAACTGCGCGATCTGATTTTGGTACCCAATCCATTGGAAATCAATCAGGGTGATAAAATCAGAACCAGTATCCTTCAAAAACAATCTGTCTTCGATACAAAAATCGACATACGAGGCATGCGCTATGAAGATGCACTGCAGACGCTGCAGGAATTTTTGGACAATGCCCTGCTGTCAAATTCACATGAGGTGCGCATTATTCACGGAAAAGGTTTTGGTATTTTGCGCAAAGCGGTGCAGGTAAAACTGAAGGAATATCCGAATATAAAAGATGTTCGCTATGCCGAAGCCAATCAGGGAGGTGATGGTCAGACGATTGTGGAGTTTGGGTAGATAAAATATAGACTAATAAAACCATAAAACCTCCACACATCTGCCATCTAAGGTTTCCGGCAAATAATGATAATAAAATCCATCGTTATTTGTTTCTATACGCAGCATATTGTTAAAACCTCTAATATTGAAAGATTCAGTTCCTTTTTCGGTCTTGAACCAGCAGGTATTTGTAGCATCATCCGTATAAGCAGGGTACTCATTGCAATAAAGATAATTGCAGGTGTATGACATATATTCCCTGATTTGGGGGGTGTACTCAACAACTGCATTAAATTCATTCTTTTCACCGGTCACATTCTCCCAAGTGGACGGATGGACATCTACTATTTTATAAGTATAGTCGGAGCTTTTGGTTGATTCTTCCAGGGAATTGTTATCATTTACCCTTCTGATTGTATAGCCTGAAACATAGGGTTGAAAGTTTCCCGGAACATAATAGCGAAAGGCACTAAAAACAGCCCCAAATTTATCTATTGAAATAGCATCTATCTGCTGCATTTGAGCATTTGCAGGAAAAATGACCAAAGGCGTACTGTTCAAAATCATAGGATTTCCCCAAATAACCAATTGGTTATTGATAAGCAAATAAAGCGACTGACCATCATGGCTCCATCCCAAATCTTTTGTATTTGCATATTGAGAAAGTCTTGCAATTTCATTTCCGGCAGTATCTATAATAACCGGGATATTTTGGTCATTCAGATAAGCGATTTTATCTTTTGAAAAGGTAATTTCCATTGATTTTTTATCCTCATCGGGACTTGGAATCAATTTTATATTGGTAAAAAAACGGTTGGATAAATATATGCTGTCATTGTGCATATACGCAAGATCAAAGTACTGATTGTCGGGTAATTCTGTGTTGCTGTATTTGTTTTCATATTTATCGCATGAAAACAGCATGAAAAATATCGGAATAAAGTATAGGTATTTTGACATATTACCGGTATTGATAATTAAAAAATAAGATAGCCC
>JBIKQC010000062.1:0-13549 GCA_044349855.1 Saprospira sp. | reverse complement strand
ACAGACCGGAACCGGTGTTATTGTAGATAAAAACGTTGTTTATTTAAGAGATTCACTGCTGCAGGGTTTAGGCTTTGCCATACTTGTGATTACACTTGTGATGGTTGTTTTGTACAGAAGCCTGAAAATGATTATTGTTGCTCTTGTGCCAAATTTGATCCCAATGCTTGTCGCGGCTGCTATTCTAGGCTTTACAGGCATTCCGCTTGAAGCAGGTGTTGCCATTGTTTTTTCAATTATTTTTGGAATTGCTGTTGATGACACAATTCATATTCTTGGCCGATTCCGTTTGGTGAAAACTCCGGATATTAGCACAGACGAAGCTTTAAGAATAACGCTGCTGGAAACAGGAAAAGCTGTAACACTTACTACGGTTGTGCTGTTTTTTGGATTTGTAATTTTACTTTTTTCTTCCAATCCGCCTGCGATAACTATTGGTTTGCTCATCAGTTCCACTCTGCTTTCAGCGCTTATTGCTGATGTATTTATTATTCCGTCACTTTTGAGGATATTGAAATATTAGGAAGGAAAGATAAAAAATAAAGATAATCTGAGCTCAAAAAAATAGAAATTAATAATAAAGTAAGCATACTGCAGCCCACGCTTGGCTGTTTGCATCTGGGTTTTGCGCCTCAAAATTCTAAAGAACCGAAGGCCAAAAGCCGAGCTCCCCGAAGGGAATCTAAACCAAAAATTGTGTCGATTTATTAATGCCACCTACTTAAATGCTAAAAAAGATACCATAACAGTAAAAACCATTGATGTGCCTAATTAACAAGTATAATTATTTGATATTGTTATATATTATGAATATTATTTAAATTTAAATAAATTAACCCAAAACAATGAAAAAATCACTCTTTTACGTCATAGTGCTTTTGTTATTTGGGGCTTGTACTATTGCTAAAAATAGAAATAATTCTTCAATAGCAGTCGATATTGCTATGGTCTACGTAGCTGGCGGTACTTTCACGATGGGCTGTACCTCTGAGCAGGGCGATGATTGCGAAGATCATGAAAGACCGGCACATCAGGTGAGTTTATCTTCATTTCAGATTGGCAAATATGAAGTAATGCAGGCAGAATGGAAAGCTGTGATGGGTTCAAATCCTTCTAAATTTAAGGGTTGCCCAAATTGCCCGGTAGTGCAAGTCAGCTGGAATGACATTCAGAGTTTTATCAACAAACTAAATGCTAAAACAGGTAAAAAATACCGACTTCCCACAGAGGCGGAATGGGAATATGCTGCAAGAGGCGGAAATAGAAGCCTTGGAAATAAATATTCAGGCAGTAATAATTTGGATGAAGTAGCTTGCTATAGCAAGACTAATGGCAGTAAAACACATTCGGTAGCTGGGAAAAAGCCAAATGAGTTAGGCATTTTTGATATGAGCGGTAACGTATATGAATGGTGTGGGGATTGGTACGGAGCTTACAGCAACAGCAGTAAGACAAACCCAAACGGGCCTAGCAGCGGCAGCGATCGTGTTTTGCGCGGCGGCGGTTGGATTAACAACGACCCTCAGGGCTTCCGGGTATCGTTTCGCCTCAACTACGGCCCGGTCTTTAGGGGCGACATCATAGGTTTTCGCCTTGTCCTTGTCCCCTAGTGTTATGTTATCTTTGAATTGACGTAAGGGTGTGTTATTTATTTACCATTTACATCAATTTAATGTTTTAACAAAACACAAATTAGTTCAGGAATAACTCCAGAAGAGCGATATTTTTGTAGCAGCGTTGGCTGCGAGGGAAAAGAACCATGTAGGGGTGCCATTTTATTTAATTAACCATTTTATTGTACAAATTTATTTAAATGACGCTCCTACGGAGCTCTATTCATTTTTTTGCCTTCGGCTACAAAAATGCCGCCCCGATGGGGCTGCAAACAGGTTAAATCATCTGTAAAATTTTGGGGAACACAGTGTGTTATCTTTGAATTGAAATACAAATTTTCGTCAACCTATATTAGGATGGCACATTCATACGTTTCCGAAAAAAATCTTACTCATTTTTTTTAGGAGCAGGAATACCTTCCCAATACTGTTTTCCTTTTTTATTGATAAATCCACTGTACAAATAATTTTCAGGTGTAGGTACTTTGGCCAGGCCATCTTTACCAAATCTTATATAAGAACCCAAATAGTTGTACTTGAATGGAATTACTGTTTTGCCTTTTTTATTAATAAAGCCAATCTTTTCTTTTTCAGGATCATAAATTCCTGCAAGACCATTACTGAAATAAAAATTAAAATCACTTTCAACGGAAGAATTATATTGAATTGGAATAACAACTTTTCCTTTTTTATCAATAAATCCGCACTTTTCATTTAAAAAAACACAGGTCAATCCTTCATTAAAACCTACTGCGTATGAATATTGTGGATTTATAACCCAATCGCCACTGGTATTGATGAACCCATATAAGCCATTTTTGCTTACAGGAGCCATTCCTTCTGAGAAATAAGGAATTCTGTCATTTTCAAATTGAAAAGGAATTACGAGTTTACCCGTAGTGTCAATAAACCCAATTTTTTGATCAAAATCACTGCTTCTAACTGCAGCGAGACCTTCTTTGCTGAAATTACCTACTTCATAGTAATTTTCATTCGTAATAGGTTGTCCGCTTCTGTCAAGAAAACCCCATTCGTCTTTACCCGAACTATATGCGGCAAAACCATTGCAATATGAAGCTATGAAATTATAAAGAAAGGAAATTTTATTTCCTTTATAATCAATTACAAACATTGAACCCTCATCTCCAGCCTGTGCAAAACCTTCATGAAATGAAGTGGCGGTATTGAATTGGAATGGGATTGGATTGTTGCCTTTTCGATCGATATAACCATAAAACCCCTTATTGTTTTTTATAACAGCCAAACCCTCTGAAAATGACTCAGCATAATCATACCAGGTATCGTTCAAGATTTTTCCGTCCTCATCGATCAGCCCATATTTTTTATCCTTAATTACCAGCGCAAAACCTTCTGTAAAAGGAAATGCATCGTCAAATTCTGCAGAAATAATAATTTGTTTTTTACTGTTACAAAAGCCCCATTTTAACTTTTTCTGATACGGAATAAGATTGGGTTGGGCAAAAACCTTTGTACTGACTATAAACAATAATATAAATAAGTAAAATAATCGCATATAACTTTTTTGTAAACCTAATATATTGAATTTTACAATCTAAAAGTAAAAGATTGGTACAAAGTTTAATAAATTCTATCTTTTTTTAAAATATTTCTTTAATTAAATGTAATTTAGTTCGAATATTGGAAACAAAAGCCTATAATTGCAAAATATTAACAATTTTAATGGCTTCTGATTTTTTTTCGGATACTTTTAATATAACGTGTAGATCTTTTTCTAATCTAAGAAGCTAAGCACAATTTCTAACCGGGATAGTGCTGTGTTCTGTCTGTAACTCACACATTGCTTCCATAAGTAAAATTTCAACATGCTAATTATCAACGTCAAGGACAATGAAACTATCGATCGCGCTTTGGGTCGTTACAAAAAGAAAGTAAGAGATACCAAATTGATGAAAGAAGTACGTCGTCGTAAAGCCTTTGAAAAACCTTCAATAACACGCCGCGGCGAAATTCTGAAAGCAGTACACAAACAGGAAATTTTCAGAGAAAATTTTGAAGCTTAAATATAGAATGCTTACCCTGAACCGGTAAGCTTTTTTTTTGTTCTGTGATGTATTTTACAGATTTTAAGATTCAGCTTAACTATATTTGCATTGTCAAGGAAATTCATTAAAAAAATTATCAATACAAATAGCTTAACTTTAAATTACAACTGAAACAATGGCAAAACATACTAAATGCCTGATTATCGGCTCAGGTCCTGCAGGTTATACGGCAGCAATTTATGCGTCAAGAGCCGGTTTGAATCCAGTGCTTTATACTGGTTCAGAACCCGGCGGACAACTTATGATTACTACTGAAGTTGAAAACTTTCCGGGTTATCCTGATGGAGTTGTTGGTCCGGCACTTATGGAAGATCTTCGTCGACAGGCAGAAAGATTCGGGACTGAAATTAATATTGGAGTACTGATTGAAAAAGTTGATTTCACAGGTCCTGTTCACAAAGTTTGGACAGATGCAGGAGAGGAAGTTCATGCTGACACCGTAATAATAGCAACAGGTGCTTCTGCAAAATGGCTGGGCCTTCCCTCAGAGCAGCGCCTCACCAATCATGGGGTTTCCGCCTGTGCTGTTTGTGACGGCTTTTTCTTTCGCGGAAAAACGGTAGCTGTTGTAGGTGGTGGTGACACAGCCTGTGAAGAGGCAAGCTATCTTTCCAAGCTTTGCCCCACAGTACACCTTTTTGTGCGAAAGAATGAATTGAGGGCATCCAAAATTATGCAGGATCGTATTTTTAAATCAACAAACATAACTGTTCACTGGAATACTCAGATAGATGAGATTTTGGGAGAGGACCATGTTTCGGGGGTACGTATTTTAAATAACAAAACTAACGAAAAAACAGATCTGAATCTAGATGCAGTATTTGTTGCAATAGGACATAAACCCAATACTGACATTTTTAAGGATTGGATTACAATGGACGAAACAGGATATATTACTGTAGCTCTTCCAGGGACTTCGAAAACCAATATTCCAGGTGTTTTTGCGTCAGGTGATGCTGCAGATAAGATTTACCGACAGGCAGTTACTGCAGCCGGCACAGGTTGTATGGCTGCGTTGGATGCAGAGCGATATCTTACTGAAATGGGAATGCATTAAAATAAACGTAAAAGTCGCCTATAGGGCGGCTTTTATGTTTATATACCTGCCGCTTAATTGTTTCTAAACAGATGTTTCCGGAGTATAACCAATATATGTTTGTTGTTTTACAAAAACTTAATATTAAATATTACATTTTTCAGATAATAAGAACTATCTTTGACAGTAATTAAGGTTCATTTAATATAATCTTTTGTTTCGCTTTAATGAGTCTTTTTTATATTGAATATTATATTTAAATCTAATAAGGATGAAATATACTCTTCTGTCATTTTTGCTTCTGTCATTTTTTACTACAAATGGTCAGGGGCCTCAAACCAGTCCTGCAGCAGAAGCTCTTGTAAAAGACTACTTTACTGTAGTTGATAAAATGCCCATATTCCCGGGTTGTGAGATGATTTTAAATTTGGAAGAACGTCAACTATGTACAGAAGTACAATTTATGAATTTCATTGAAGGCAACATCGCATACCCTAAGCAAGCTATAGATATGGGTTGCGAAGGTACTGTTATTGTGAGTTTCATCATCAGAAAAGAAGGAAGTCTTACTGACATTGAAATTTTGAAAGATCAGACACCCGGATGTGGATTAAAGGAAGAAACACTTAAGTTTTTTCGAAATTATATGCTTTCAGGTATGAAATGGTATCCCGGTTCACACAACGGAGAAAGAGTTAATGTCAAAATGGTTGTTCCAATAAAATTTAGGATACAAGAAAACACCAAAAAAAATACTTCTAATAAAAGGAAGAAATCTTAAGGCAAATTTAAATTATTCTCTTTCTGTTTTTGGATTCGGCTCGTGAATCCTTTAAAAAGTATACTTACTCAGGTATCAAATTATAAAATTAAGGACAATTTTATTCCTCCTTTTTGCTGCAAAAATCTCTTTAATGTTGTTTTACAGGAATGGATTAATTTTTTCACTCCAGTCTCATAGAGATTTTTATACAAATAAATTATAAACTAAATTTAAAGCATGAAACACTCACTCATTGCTGGATTTTTATTATTGACTGCTCTGCAGATTAATGCTCAAAATGAAATTGACACAAAATATCTTGTAAACAGTTGGAAGATTGTCAGTTTGGGTGAAAAACCTTTACCATCAGAAGATTTTCTGATGATATTTAAATTTACTGCTGAAGGTGTACTAACAATAGGATCTAACTATTCTGTGCAGGCTTTTAACTATAAATTGGAAGACAATATAATTTCTATCTCTTCAGAAAATGAAGAAGAAGAAAAATGGGAAATTAAAAAATTGACTTCAGAAGAGTTTGTATTTCTAGAAGAAAAAACCGGAGAAATAAAATTGGTAATTACTGCCGAGGATTTACCTGCAGTTGTTACTCCAATTGAAGAACCTGAAATTGAAGAACCGATTGCAAATTCTATTGAAACCGACTACAAACCAACAAAGAAAACCAAAAAATTACTTATTGGAACCTGGTCTGTAACAAGAATTGGCAATATTGATGCACCTAAAGGTATGAGTTTGGAAATTACACTCTCAAAAGAAGGCAAAGTTAATATGCTGTCCAATGCTGAGAATAATGTATCCGGAAATTGGAAATTGAGTGAGGACAAGAAAAAAATTAATATCAGTATAGAACTCAATGACGAAGTTTGGGGTATCAAGACAGTTGACAAAAAAAACCTTATCATCTTAGATGAAACTTCAGGTGAGATTGTAATGAAAAGAGCTACGAAAGCCAAAAAATAATATTTAGTCTTAACTAATATATCGAAAAAAAGATTATGTATAATTTAATTATTTTTATTCTAACTTTTTCCTGCTCAGTTGCCTATGCTCAAAATTTTAATAAAAAATTTCTTGAGAATAATTGGACTACTGTCAGTGTAAACGGTAACAAGGCAAAAGTATCCGATGATGCAATTGTTATTGGTTTTTCAGAAGAAAAGCTATTGCTAGGTAATATTTCTACGCCTTACAAACTCAATGGAAGTAATATTACATTTAATGCAGGTCCTAAGACAGTTGTTTGGGAAATATTGAAACTGACTAAAAAACAATTGGTTATCAAGGAAGAAGAGGGTAGGATTATAAAAATGAAAAAGGCTGGATAAGCATAAATTATATCGATGATTTCTGACGAAGAAAAACTAATAAATCCCTGGACAACACTTAGTTCTGATTTGAAATATGAAAATAAATGGATATCAGTAACTGAATTTCAGGTGTTGAATCCATCGGGCAATCCGGGAATATATGGTAAGGTACATTTCAAAAATATTGCAGTAGGCGTAGTTCCGCTCGATGAAAATAACTTTACTTATCTTGTTGGACAATACAGATATACCCTCGATGAATATAGCTGGGAAATGCCCGAGGGTGGATGCCCGATTGGTTCTGAGTCAGTTTTGGAAACTGCCAAAAGAGAATTGTTGGAAGAAACAGGACTCATTGCAGAAGACTGGACAGAATTGATGAAACTTCATACTTCCAATTCTGTGAGCGATGAAGTCGGATATGCTTTTGTTGCCCGTAAACTCAGTCAGTCAGTTTCAAATCCCGAAGAAACCGAAGAATTAAAAATTTGGAAATTGCCTTTTGAAGAGGCTGTTCAGATGGTACTCGATGGAGAAATAACCGATGCATTTACCTGTATGGCCTTTCTGAAACTTAAAATTATAATGGATAGAGACTTTGTATGATAAATAAAATGAGCTAAGCGAAACCGCTTAGCTCATTTTATTTTTAGGACAAGTCAATAAAAATTACTTGGATTCGTAAAATTTTGTGTAAACTTTCTTAAACGGATATTCAGGCAGTATGTTTGGTGGAGGGAAATCTATAAGCCCACTGCAATCAATTTTTTCAGCTTCATATTCAATAATTTCATAAAGGCGGAATGGAATTTTAAAATCATATAAAGTAAAACAGTAATTCAGCGATATTGTCCAAGGATTAGCATATTTCTCTTTATCTGCTGCCATTGTATTCGCGGTACTGAAAGAAGCCCCAATTATATAAGTTGACATTAGAATTGTACTTCTGGTTATACGCACAGAAAACTGGGTGTCATCGTAGCTACAGGGTACTATGTCCATGTTTTCAATTTTAATAAGATGGCCCATTGGTTTCTCTTCGTCTTCACCTGTAATATCATAACAACAATCACAAAAATTTATTACGAAGGGATTTTCGCTAAGATATTCTACCAGGGATTCAGCTTGGTCTTTAGACATACAATTCCAGTCATCAGCTTTTACTGAATTGATTTGGGTAAAAAGTAAAAAACTTAAAAATAATAGGAGTTTTTTCATTTTAAAATAGTTTTAGTGATTAGAATTAACAATAATTTCACTGTCTTCGCTATTGAATAGAGGAAATTTTTTAACGTATTCAATAATTTCAGACTTAACATTAGCAATGACCTGCTCATTATCTGTATTTGCCAATATTTTATCTATCCATTCTACAGTTTTTACACAGTCATTTTCATTGAAACCTCTTGTAGTTATCGCAGGCGCTCCGATTCTAATACCTGAAGTAACCATGGGAGATTGTGTATCGAAAGGCACCATGTTTTTATTAACCGTAATATTGGCCTTAATCAGCGTTTCCTCTGCTATTTTACCGTTCAGATTTTTACTGCGAAGGTCTATAAGCATGAGGTGGTTGTCGGTTCCGCCCGAAATAATTTTGTATCCTTTTTCAATAAAAGCATTGGCCATTGCTTGTGCATTAGCTTTCACCTGTTGCTGATAAGTTTTGAACGAAGGTTGTAAGGCCTCGTGAAAAGCAACTGCTTTAGCTGCGATGACATGCTCCAAAGGACCTCCCTGTGTACCGGGAAAAACAGCAGAATTTAACAAAACTGACATTTTCTTTGCATTGCCGGTTTTTTCCCAAACCTCGCCAAAAGTATTTAAATAATCTTTGCCAAGCAGTATCATTCCACCACGTGGTCCACGAAGGGTTTTGTGTGTTGTTGTGGTAACAATATGGCAAAAATCTAAAGGATTTTTTAATAAACCTGCTGCTATAAGGCCGGCAGGATGAGCCATATCGCACCAAAGTGTTGCACCAATTTTATCGGCAATAGAACGGAATCTTTCATAATCCCATTCTCTTGAGTAGGCCGAGGCTCCACAAAGTAAAATCTTCGGACGTTCTTTTAGTGCAGTTTGTTCAACCTTATCCATATCAATTAGTCCGGTTTCTTCTTCGACACCATAAAATACAGGACTATAAAGTTTGCCTGAAAAATTTACGGGGGAACCATGTGTGAGGTGTCCACCGTGTGCAAGATTGAAGCCCATTATTGTATCGCCGGGTTTAATACAAGCCAAATATACTGCTGCATTTGCCTGAGCTCCGGAGTGTGGCTGAACATTAATATATTCAGCCCCATAAAGTTCCTTAGCGCGATCAATTGCGAGTTGTTCTATCTCGTCTACAACTTCACAACCACCATAATAGCGCTTGCCGGGGTAACCTTCAGCGTATTTGTTGGTTAGGCATGAACCCATAGCATCCATAACCTGTTGGCTTACAATATTCTCAGAGGCTATCAGTTCGATGCCTGCACTTTGACGGTGCCATTCAGCACTAATCAATTCTTGTATTTTGTTGTCTTTCAGCATTATAAGTGTATAGACTGATTACTAATAATTGTTTGAAAAAATTATCCTGATAATAAACATTAAAATTAAAACACTAAATTAAGTTTCTACTTTATATTGCCCAAATTTTTTGAAAAAATTCTAGGATATATAAGTTGTGACTTGTTTAATTGATAAATAAACGCTAATATTGGGAGTATTTTTTGAATCTTTTAAAAATTTAACAACATGCCAATAAGATTTGATTCAGGAGACGATAACAACGGTAACAACGAATTCAACAACAACAACACAAATTCATCCGGAAGCGGCCCAAGTAAAGGTACTATAGCCATGATACTCTTTGCGCTTTTCTTTCTTTTTAGAAGTCCCAAAACTGCAATACCTTTATTTGTTATTGGTGGTATTGTATACTATTTCTTTTTTTATCAATCCAATCCGGTAGTGGTCTCCCCGGAATAGAACTATGAAATTTAATAAAAGCATTTTGCTGATTCTGCCCTTATTATCGGCAGGCTGCAATTTTATTTCCAGTACAGGAAAAAATGAAGGAGGGCCAACTGCAGCTGGCTGTAACTTTGACAAAGAGAAATACGATAAAGTTGAAGTGTTTGAAGCATTGGCCGCCGGAAGTAAAAACGCCTTGCCGGAAAGGGTCTCCCTCCTAAAATATGCTCCGGAAGTTATGAGCCAAGGCCAACAGGGGTCATGTGTTGCTTGGGCTACAGCTTATGCTGCCTGTACTATCAACGAATCTGTTGCTAGTGGTATAAATCCAAATCAATTGGCTTTTAGCCCTTCCTTTTTGTACAATCAGGTAAAATTACCAAATTGTTACGGCAGTAATATGGAAAACGCATTATATACAGTTATGAAGAATGGACTTGTGCCTTTTGACCGCTTTACTTACGATGAGAAAGATTGTAGTAAACAACCAAGTTCAGACTTATTTGAAGAAGCAAAAGATTTTAAGATCAAAGGTTTTAACCGACTGACCGAAGCATCGAATATATATAAGGTGAAAATAGATGCTGTTAAACAAAATTTAGCTCAGGGTGCACCGGTTTTAATCAGTATGACAGTTCCTGAATCATTTTGTAAAGAGATGTGGGGCAAATCTGTTTGGCGGCCAAAATCTTCTGAAAAAAATTATACTTTCGAGTATTTTTCAAGTATAAATTCAACAGATTATGATTGTCACGCAATGTGTGCTATTGGTTATGATGACAATAAAAATGGCGGTTCATTTCAGATTATGAACTCTTGGGGGAAAGATTGGGGTGATAATGGTTTTTTTTGGATTTCTTATGAAGATTTTTCAAAATATGGCATTCAGGCCTTCGGTCTTTTTCCGGCAGAGAAAAAAAACAGACCTGTTGAAGAACCTGATTTCAGTGTGGCATTTGGACTTATAGATGCTTCAACCAATCTGAATATTCCCCTAGAGTCAGGAAAGTCAAATATTTTTCAGACAATCCAACCAATTAGAAAAAATTCAAAATTTAAAATTGAAGTTGCCAACTCAGAAGCCTGTTATATTTATGTATTCGGACAGGAAACAGATGGCAGCACCTACGTGCTTTTTCCTTATTTGAATGAAGGCGAAACAAAAAGTAAATATTCACCATATTGTGGAATTGTCGGTACCCGACATTTTCCAAGCGGTAAAGCAAGCCTTAAAGCAGATGAAATTGGCAATCGCGATTATATAGCGGTGGTAGTTTCAAAAGAAGAATTGGACTATCAGGATTTGAATGAAAGAATGAATCGAACAGCTTCTTCAGATCTTGCATCTAAACTAAACAAAGCATTAGGTTCTGAACAATTTAAAAGTCCAAAGTTTGATAAAGAAACCACAAATGTGAGCTTTGAAGCAAAGTCAACTGAAAACGAAAAGTTATTAGGAATAGTTTTGGCTATCGATAAATCCTAATATCTGTTTAAAAAGATAAAAGAAATATTTTATAAATTACTAAAAAAATAGAACTATGCCAATTAGATTTGATTCCGGCGGTGATGATAATAATAATTTTGGTAACAAAGGATCCGGTAGCAGCTCCAGAGGAAACAATACAGGTGCAATTGCAGTATTGATGTTTGTTTTGTTCTTTGTTTTCCGTAAGCCCAAAATTGCAATTCCAATACTACTTATTGGCGGTATTATTTTTTATTTTTTTGGCGGAGCTGACAGCTTCATCGACAAAACCTCAAAGGGTATTTTTGGCACAGGTTGCGGTTTAGATGAAGAAAAATATGACAAAACAATGGTCTATGAGCCATTGGCTTCGAACAGCTCCAAAAATAATATTCCATCTGCTGCTTCACTGTTAAGATACGCTCCAAAACGTAGAAATCAAGGTCAACAAGGTTCCTGTGTGGGTTGGGCCACTGCATATGCTGCCAGATCAATTGTAGAAGCAGTAAGTACAGGAAAAAATCCTGATGAAGTGTCTTTCAGTCCTGCTTTTTTATACAATCAGATTGCTCTCCCCGGTTGTCAGGGTTCCTACACAAGTGAAGCTTTGGAAAAAATGAAAAAAGATGGTCTTGTTTATTATGATAAGTTCCTCTATGATGAAAGGACTTGCAGTAAAATACCAAGCAGTGACCTTTTGGCTGAAGCAAAAAATTTTAAAATAAGGGGTTATAACCGCTTGTCGAAAGGAGGCAGTAACTATGATGTAGATATTGATGCTTTGAAACAGAATATTGCTCAGGGTGCACCTGTCGTAATTGCAATGAATGTACCCGAGTCTTTCTATTACGTCAACTCTGATCTTTGGACGCCAAAAAGCAATGAATACAAAGGATTGGAACGTTTAGGAGGCCATGCAATGTGTGCTATTGGCTATGATGATAATAAATTTGGGGGTGCTATTCAAATTATGAATTCTTGGGGACGTAATTGGGGTAATGATGGCGTTTTTTGGATGAAATATAAAGATTTTGCAAGATTTACCAGAGAGGCATATGGACTTTTTCCTCACGCAAAAATAAAAGAAAAAGAGGCTAATGAGTTCGATGTTGCTTTTGGTCTTGTTGATGCTGATAAAAATGTTAACATCCCTGTGAAACAGGTTAGAGGCAATTTATTCAAGACAGTTTCACCTATTGGAAAAGGTGATCGTTTCAAGATAGAGGTTTCAAATAATGTTGAATGTTATATTTATGTATTTGGTCAGGAAACTAACGGCAGTTCCTATATATTGTTCCCCTATATCGAGGAAGGAAAAACAAAAAGCAAATTCTCAGCCTTTTGTGGAATAGTTGGAACCCGTCAATTTCCAAGCGGAAAAGCTGCCCTCAAAGCTGATGATATAGGTAATCAAGATTTTATGGCAGTAGTTGTATCAAAAGATGAACTGGATTATCAGGAATTGAACAATAGAATCAATCGCAGTCCTGGCGGTGATTATCTGGCCAAATTGAATAAAGCAATGGGTTCTATGCAGATAATTAACCCTAACTTTAAACTGAATGCTTCTTCCGTATCTTTCAAAGGTAATACCAATAATGCACAAAAAGCTGTGGGTGTTGTATTGGCAATCGACAAAAATTAATTTTTATTCATACAATCATTTGAAACCTTTGTTATTAATTTTTTGTCTAAGTTTAAATCATTACCTTCAATATTAGGCTGTATACAATTACTTAAATCTCAAATATAAAACTGCCTTCATAAATATTATTAAACCATAATAATACTAAACCATATAAATGATTTACAGAAAAAACATTTCTTTAAAGTTTAGTTTCTTAATACTAAGCCTTATTTTCTCGAATCAATTGTTTTCTCAACAAGAGAATGACTATACAATTTACTTTCGTAATGGATATTGTCGTTTTGAAGCCAATGCATCAAAACTTCAATCTTATCTGCAACTTAATCCGGATGAAATTTACGATGGAAAATTTTACCGTTTTGTTCAGTTTTATGACATTCCTACTCAAAGCCGATTTGAATATCTGCAGTCATTGGGTTTTGAATTTTTGGAATATATACCAAATAATGTTTATCTGACAGCCATACCGACCACCTTCGATTTTTCTTCCTGGGATGATCTCGGAATTAGAAGTTTGACGCCATTGGAGCTTAAACATAAAATGGATCAGCGTTTGGAAGAAAGACCGCTGCCTGTTTGGGCTATGAGTGCCGGTGAATTACGTGTTCAGGTAAGTATTTACAATAATGTTAACTATCA
>JBIKQC010000061.1:0-13551 GCA_044349855.1 Saprospira sp. | reverse complement strand
TACCCCTATTTCGTTTCACGGTCCTTCGGTTCAAAACCCAAAAAACGAGTAAGTGCTTAGTTTCACAGCAATTTAGGCTTGGAACCCGAAGGCTCCGCGAAGCGAATAGAATTTCTAATGACGGATTTGGATTTAAGTAAAAGTGCTGTTAAAATTGTCAATAAAGCTTAAACAAATTATCGATAGCCGAAGTTAAAGAACTTTCAAAAAAATCTGCCTGGCTCCTGCCTTTTCTTAAGAATCTTTAAATTTAATA
Organism: Saprospira sp.; assembly: GCA_044349855.1. Taxonomy (GTDB): domain Bacteria; phylum Bacteroidota; class Bacteroidia; order Chitinophagales; family Saprospiraceae; genus Saprospira. The sequence goes on along the minus strand of JBIKQC010000061.1, from coordinate 13,295 downwards.
GAAAGGGGTTGCTTTCATTTTGGAAGCAACCCCTTTAGTTTTGTCAATTAGGGTAAATTAAGGAATCTATTTTTTCTTAATCTTTACTTTTCTTATTACTTTTTAATTTAAATCTCAAGCTTGGTAACCCGATAAGAAAAATATTTGTCCAGAATTTTTATAGCTCTTTTTGAGGGCATAAGTTTAAAAACAAGATTTCTTAAAAATATAAGGACAGGATTTGTGATTTGACCTATTTTACCAAGTTTTAAACTTTCTTTGTTGATATTTTCGGCTCTGGGATAATGTAGTTCTTCGTATCTTTCGAATGCTTTTTTGGTTAAACCGTATTTTTTAACACATTCTGCCAGAATATAAGCTCCTTCAATTGCCATACAGCCACCCTGTCCTAAATTAGGAGTGGTAGGATGTGCCGCATCTCCAATTAAAACTGCATTTCCTTTTGACCAGCCTCTGTGTGGTTTTCGGTCAATTAAACTATTTTTTAAAATTAGCTCCGTATTATTGATTAACTCGGGAATAGGGTAGTGCCAATCACCAAATAATCGATTCAATTTTTCTTTTGTGCCCTCCGGTTGGTCATCTTTCAAGAATTCTTCATTATAGGTTGCCCACCATCCATATACGCCATCTTTAATTGGGACGATGCCAACTCTTTTTCCCTTACCAAAGGTTTCACTCGCATGTCCAATGTCAAAATTTGTTTTTACAACGCCTCTCCAAATGTTATAACCTCTAAAAATTGGTTCTCCATCATTGATAACATCCTTTCTTACAACCGAATGAACGCCATCGGCACCAATAACGGCATCGAATTGCATTTTTTCGCCATTGGTAAACTCCAGGTTAATTTGAGCATTTTCCTGATGTGTCAGATTTTTCAAAACATAATCCTTATGTAGAAATGCATCAATATCTTTTAAAAGAATGGAATGGAGATTTGCTCTGTGAATACAAACAACCGGATAATCGCTTTTGGATTCGGTTTCTGTTAAAATGACTCCTTTATCGGTCTTTAGGTAAACTTTAATAAAATGCCCACTTGATTCCAGGATATCATTTAATAAGCCGATTTTTTCCATCACACAGAGTGCATTTGGGAATACACTTATAGCAGCGCCTATTTCGCCAAACTGATCCTTCTTTTCGAAAATGTGAATTTCATGATTGTCGGAACTAAGGCAGCGAGCAAAGGTTAATCCTGCAATTCCACCTCCTACAATGGCTATTTTCTTTTTATTATTCATAAGAAATGTAGTTTGGTTTTGTTGTGTTAATTTTCTTTTGAATATATGAAGGTATGAATTTAATGAATTTGATTCATTATTTATAGGATGTTAATTTTTTTTGGAAGAAAAAAGTTTGAATAGAAACTATGAATGATTCTATTTTATGAAATCTACATTACTCTAACCCCATTTTTTTAATTTGGATTTAATTGAAGAGGGTGTTCTCGAAAAGTATGAGGACAGGTCCTCGATACATTCTCCTCACAGATAGAGCGTTGTTAACTCCTCGTCCATATATTCAGACCAGGGATTATAGGCATATGATTTTGAGTCATATGATTTTGAGTCATATGATTTTGAGTCATTTGATTTTGAGAAGCTTTTGCCCTGTGACTTTGACTTGAAATTATTTTAACCTGATTTTGGATTGACGATTTTTAGATTAACTCGATTGCTTGATTTTAGTAAAATTGTCTAAATCATGATTTTTAAAGTTAACTCGATTGCTTGTTTTTTAATAATGTCTTAATATTGTTTTTTAAGATTGTAATAAAAGTAGTTATACATTTGCACTATCTACGAAGAAAATAATCAAATAATTTAAAAATAGTAAACAAAAAACATGCAATTACCAAAAACTTTATTAAAAGTTTAAATTATTGTCATTAACAATATTATAAATTGAAATTAGTATCTCCCTTGTAAGAATTATATTACCTCCCCCTTATTTTAAAAAACCAATTTTTTTCTTTTCCATTATCAATTTTTTTTCCTTAACAACAAATAATTATTGCATATTCCTAACCAATTTAACAACAAAAAAAATTATGTTTAAACTATTAAAAAAAATGAACTTGGCAATAGCCATAGTTCTATCAGCAGTAACAGCTACTGTTGCACAAACTGTAACATATCCGACTGTAACAGTACCCCCAAACTGTATAGTTGTATCTACCAATCTCCTTGAAGGCGGTGTATTAGGTGCTGGTGGCAAAGTTACCCCTGGTGGTGTAGTAACTATGCCTGATGCAAGTACTCCAAATGGAGGCACTTTTACTTTTGCTGCTCCTAACATTGCTTCAGCAATTAGATGGAGTTTAAGTGGTGATCTTTCAAACACACCCGCACAAGGAACTTACCAGCCGTCAGGCGTTACTGCTACTGTTTCTGGTACTTTTAATGCCCCAACACAACCCCCAACCGGAACAAGTGCCACTATAATTAGCTATAACAAAACTTACAGACAATCAGAAGGTGTATCTCCAAGCAACCCTTCTTGGGCTAGAAGCAAAGGTAGAGTTTCCGTAAGTTACAAAACTAGCATACCTCTTTGCCCTGGTATTTTAATCGATGGTTCTCTATCTTTTGATGTTTTCAAAACATATACAGCTTCACCGATTAACAATGTTCCAAAAATTGTTGGCCCTACGTGTGTAAAGGTTGGAGTACCATGTACTTTTTCTGTTGACCAAATAGCAAGTGATAATGCTAATGATCAAATAGGATTTGATAAGTATTATTGGACTGGATTGCCAGCTGTTGAAGCTAATTCAATATATTATTCTGCAGACAATAGCTCAATAACATTTATCCCATCAACTAACACACCATTTACGTTAAGATGTTGTTACGGTCAAGCCAATCCTTGGAATGGCGGAACAACTACTACACGAGCAATCACAGGTACTACTTGTGTTGTTACTCCACTAGTGGGAATCCTCCCTTCTGAACCAACAGTTTCAGGTTCTACTCAGTTATTGTCCACAGTTTTTCCTAGATGCGTGCCAACAGGAACTGGACTTAATCCATTTACAATTTCTTACAACTCTCCTTTTACTTGTACTTGGACAATGCCAAATACAGGTTGGACAATTGCGGCGCAAACTTTAAGTTCGGTAACCATCAACACCAATGGTTTCAACAATCCTGGACTTTTAGTATTAACTGTTACAAATGGTTCTTGTACGCCATTTACGACAACCTACCAGGTTAATCGTACGTTTACTTCTCCTTCAGTAGCCATCGCTCCTGTTGTAGCCACCAACACTTGTGTGGCTCTTGGTTCTAGCAACAATTTGTTTGCAATTAGCTCATCAGCTTCTGCCAATCCTACAACTTGGACCATAACTCCTACTTCGCCCTTTTCTACTTTACCATTTACTCCTCAAAATCCCAACTCAACTGTTGCGGTAAATGTGCCTACAACAGCAGCTGCGGTGTCTTATACATTAACAGCCAAATCTGCTGCTTGTGCTGGAAACATTACGTATCAGTTTAGAGTTAGACCAAATGTACCAACTATTACTGGATCGAATTGTATAGCTAAAGGTTCTTTAACTCCACAAACTTATACTTGTGTAGCTACTCCTGGAGTAACAAATTATACTTGGGTTTTTCCAGCAGGTTGGAATGCTACTACAACTTTTACAACAACCAACAATACGATAACGGTTACTCCAAGTAGTGCAACAGCGGTATTAAACGGAACAGTTACAGTTACTGCCAATGGCGTTGCAAGTTGCAACAGTTCGGCAACTGCTACAATTACCTATGCTTCGCAAGCTCCTACAGGTGTACAAGCAAGTTGTTTTAGTGTTGGTATTGCTGGTCAAGGGTCGGTAACCTTTACTAACCCACTTCCAGGAAATTATACAGCTACTATGATTTCAACTGCAGGTGGTACTAATGTTATCCAAGGCAATGTAACACCATCAGGAAATACTTTAACTTTCAATACTTCTGCATTAACAGCAGGAACTTATAACATTACAATTACCCATAATAGTGGATGTGGTACTTCTGCAACAAGTACTACACAAATTACTGTTAATCCCAATTCAATAATTCAATTTAATCCAGGAACTTCACAAGACCAATATTTTGCACTAACGGGTATACCGTTCCCACAATACGAATGGCAAACTTGTACTGCTGCAGGTGTGTGCACTCCTAGAGGTACTAATCAACCTGTACTTACTTTGAATGGTACTCCTCCGCCTCCGGCTGGAAATCAAGTGTGCGTAACAGTTTACTCATTAGGTTCTACTTGCAAAACTCGTATATGCATTAATCAAGAAGGAACATATTCAAGACCGTTAAACACCAATGAAAGTGTAGAAAGTATTGAGGGAGTTTCAATTTTCCCTAATCCTAATTCAGGCAATTTCAATATCAAAATAGCTGATTTCAAGAAAGAAGCAACTGCTACTTTGTACGATTTTAATGGCAAAAAAATACAAGATTATACCCTTACTAAAGGCGTAAATAATATTGAAAATGAATCATTGGCTAAAGGAACTTACATTCTTTTTATATCTGTTGATGATAAAACAGAAGCCAAACAAATAGTCATTAAATAATCAATAAATAATAAATAATATACCCTTTGGTGCAAACGCCAAAGGGTATTTTTTTATGTGCGCTACGCATACCATACATCTCTAGGGTGCAAGTCCCGAACGAGCCAACCAACGGGAATCGTTAGCCAAGAGCAAGGGTGTTGGAGGTGACTCCAAATCTGAAGGAAGCTGGAGGCAAACAACTGACCGAACGAACATGGAACATGATATAAGGCTTTCTCTTTGGTAAGCGGGCATTAGACCGCGAAGCCATATAGTTGGACGTACAAGGGGTAGTAAATCATGTCGGTTAGTTGGAAAGGGGTATGAGTTTACCGTAGGAGATCTGTACTTTGGAGCGGAGGCAAAGCCAAGCGAACCAGGTGCGCAATGCCCATAGATACAGAAGTCAGCAGAGACCATAGTAGCAAAGAAGCAACTGTAATGGGAGCGGAGCGAAGGGTCGAATCCTTAGAATTGAGGAGTTTTTTTTTTTAGTAATAGTAAAAGCCAATGATAAAGGGTAGAAAACAATCGAAGGTCCGGATGAACCTAGCAAGTCAAGGAGAACGAAACCAAAGCGATGGCCTTTTCACTTTGGAGAAACCCGTATGGTTTCAAAGAAGTGGAAAGGTAAACCCTGTGTGGCTTTCTATATGTGAAGAAGAACGCAATCAAACGACGAATTTATTGGAAAGCATAGCACATCCATTAAATTTGCAGAAAGCCTATAAGCAGGTGAAGAAGAACAAAGGCAGTGAGGGCATAGACGGAAAGACTATTGAGGAATTGGGAATATGGCTAAAAGAGCATATTTTAACCCTTGAATCAGAACTTCTGTCAGGCAGTTATCAGCCCCAAACGGTAAGAGGAGTAGAAATTCCGAAGGCCAAAGGAGGAAAAAGACTGCTTGGAATCCCGACTGTCAAAGACCGACTGGTTCAACAGGCAATCAGTCAGGTTTTGCAACCGATTTACGATCCTAAATTCTCCGAAAACAGCTTTGGCTTCCGCCCTAAAAGAAGCGCACATCAGGCACTCAGCCGAGCATGTAAATTTGTAAAATCAGGAAAGACAAGAACTGTTGACCTCGATTTAGCAAAATTTTTTGACGAAGTGAATCATCAAAGGCTACTATGGCTCCTAAGCAGAAGAATAGGAGACATTAGACTGTTGACACTGATTGCGAAAATCCTCAACACGGGGATACTATTGGACGGCATGACAAGCCGAAGGCTAAAAGGAACGCCACAAGGAAGTCCATTAAGTCCACTACTGTCAAACATTGTATTGGACGAACTGGATCAGGAACTTGAAAGATGCGGACTAAACTTTGTGCGGTATGCCGACGACCTCCAAATCTTAGTAGGAAGTTTGGCAAGCGCAGAAAGAGTGATGCCCAGCATAATCAGGTTTATAGAAGAGAGAATGAAACTAAAAGTAAACAGAGACAAAAGCGGCATCAGAAAATGCTACGAAGTTAACTTTTTAGGACATAGCCTTCTATATGGTGGAAAATTAGGTCTAAGCAAAGCCAGTGAAGAACGAATCAGAGAAAAGGTCAAAAAGATAACTCAAAGAAATCGAGGAATCAGTTTTGATCAACTTCTCAATGAGCTGAAAACCGCTCTACAAGGTTGGCTGATCTACTTCAGACAAGCACAGTTAAAGAGCAAAATCGAGAAAATGGAGGGATGGATAAGAAGGCGGCTAAGATGCTTTAAATTAAAACAATGCAAAAGAGCCATCGGAATTGTCAGATTCCTACTTAAACTTGGAGTTGAGAAGACCCTGTGCTGGAGAACTGCTTTAAGTGGTAAAGGCTGGTGGAGATTATCCGCCGGCCCTGCTGCCACTATAGGAATGAATAACTTTTGGCTAATTCAACAAGGGTATTACAGCCTGAAAGAGAACTATCCAAAGCTGTATCGTAGTATTATCTAAGGAAACCGCCGTACACGTAAGTACATATGGTGGTGTGAGAGGTCGACAAAGTTAATTATTAACATTAACTTTGTCACCTACTCGATTTTTCTTAATCGAAAAAGTTCCTGATGTGAAATGGCAGAAAATTGTTTGTCCTCTAAATTAGCGTAGGGTGGAAAAGTTGCCGGAGCAGCATCTTCCAACACTTTCCAAATAAAGCTTTTTTCAATTTCGAATTTCATTTTTTTGTACAATTGCTCTGTATACTCCCAGTTTACTTTTTCTTTTGAATTAGCTTCCAAAATAATTAAAGCCTCATAAGCAGATTTTTTAAATTGTATATGATGCTCCTTTAGTTCTATCTTATTTATCTTAACATTGTCAATACTTAAATCAATCGCTGCATTCACTTGTTTTTCCATGCCTATAAAAAAGAGATTCAGGAAATCCTTAGTCTTGTTAACAAATTCAAAATAATCCATTTCAAAATGGCCATTTTTTGCTGTCCAAAGTGCAATTCCATTATCCAAAATATGATCTGTTTGCCATACTATTTTAATTTTAGTATCGTATCTAAAAAATGAAAAGCGAGGACCACCAATTAAGTGCCCCGAATCCATTGTTCTTTCATCAACCCATGAATTTAGTTGAAGATAGTCTTCATATTTAGCTTCCTGGTAGTTACTCTCAGCAGATTCAAATAGACTTAGCCATTTATTATTTTCTGAGAGAAAAACAGGTAGGTCGCTTGCGAGTTCATAAAATTTCTTGGGAATACTTTTTGATATTTTTGAAAACAGTGCGGTGAAATCTAAAACAAAACGAATTAAAAAATAATCGTTGTAAGGTGATTTTTTTTGCTGTCCTAAGAATTCCAATGCTTCCTGACTGTACTCATACAATTTAGTATCACCAAACGTTAACCATAAATCTCCATCCGATAAAAAATACCAATTTAAGTCAGATATTGTTTCTGATTTATATATTTCATTTATGTTTTTTAGTTTAAAATGTATCACAGGTTTTTTAATTAAAGCGTAATAATTCTATAATGTAACATCCATTTTTGTAAAAAAACTTAAATTTAGTATATAGAGATTTTAATGAATTCAGCATGAATAAATATATTAGCGGCCAAAATCATTTCTGCCATATTTTTTCCAATATAAATTTTCGCTTGCAAGTTTAAACATTGGTCGATGATTATTCCATTTAGGGGTTAACGTGTGAGAGTATTTTATTTTAATCCAATTACCTTATCATAAAAAGTTACATACTCAGCTTTCACATAATCCAACGACATTTTCATCTTTCCTAAATTATATTCATGAATTCTACTCAAACTGTCATAATCACATTGTTGAGCAACTAATAGTTTGATATGGCCATGATAAGGATACAGCATTTCAGGTTTTAATAGCGGCCAAAATAATTTCCAACTCATTCAAAGTTGTAGCTTCAAAATCACCGTTTGTTTTGAGATTACTAAATTCATTTTTAAAATAGGGGATAGTCTCCTCCGTAAAATTACAAAGATGAGTAACTATAGTTGAAGTGCTATTTCTATATCTCTTATCCATATTCATAAGTTCTTCAAACTTGTTATTAATGATATTGTGACGAATAAGAAATAAGAAATTAAATTTAATTAATGGGTTATAGTCTGTCATAGGAAGCACTATTGCCAACCAACCAAAATCTGTTTTTTTATAAATTCTGGATTCTTTTATTTGAATTTTAAATCCATCAGTTTCATAAATTTGAAATAGGTAATTCAAAATTGCATCTCTTGCTTCTGTTTTTTTCATTACTAACTGTTGATATTTTCTCTTAATAGATAGTTTGTTATTTAAATTCAAATACTGCTCCTATTTATTAACAAAAAATAGCTTTATTTCCTGCAGGTTATATAAATGTATTTCTTTTATTGATACCTTTCGTCAATCTAAATAGGATTAAAATTAGCTTGCCTACCCATTAGCTATTTTTATATTTAGTTGTATAACTCTCCTTTAAGCTTTTTTTATTATTCCCGGTTAATTTTTTTATTATTTCTTCTACTTTTTCCTTTTTATCATGCGCTAAATACTTCTGTCCCAATCTCCAAAGGTATAATGTCCAAAATTTGCTTGGGTAGCCTTTCACCTTTAAATCTTTAGGAATAAGTTCAGCATAATTAAGCATTAAATCCAAAATGTCAAGTTGAAGGGATTTATCTGCGCTGCGCTCATATAATTTAGTGAAAACGTCTTCGTGCACACGAACCTGTGTCTCCATTTCTTCAACTTCGTTTTTAATTGTCTTTTCCAATTCAACTAATGATAAATTAAATGACTGACCAAGTATTATTGGAATTTCTAGGTTCATTAATTTATCCATTTTAAGCTTTAAGCACATTTTTTTTGTATCCTCTAATCCATTTTTAGCTGAGTATTTCTCTATGAATAATTTTATTGCATTATAATCTCGCGGCATAAGTATTTCTCTTCTATTGATCTTAGCAAAAGCATCGAAAAAATCTTTTTCCGAATAATTATTCGCATAATAAAACACAAGTTCCCTGTACCCTAAAAAGTCAAATTCTTCTTTTAAAACAGTATCAATTATATTTTTTATTCCTTCGATATTATTTTGCTCTTGATAAAGCTCAGAAAGTAAAAGTGCAAAGTTTCTTTTATCATATTTATCGTTTAACTGGATTATTATTTCTGTATACAATGAAGGATTTTTGTAGTTAGTAATTATTTTTTTTAAGGCTTTTTCTGCATAGTCCGATTCTTCTAAAAAAGGAAAATCTAGCTTTAAATCAATTAAATTGTCTTTAATGTAATTATTGGATAAATCATTATTACCAGAATTAATTATCTCAATCAGATTTTTGATGGTAAAATTTGTATTCATACTTCTGTATTTTTTCTAGTTATTCTTTCAATTTTATTTTCCAACCATCTTATTCAAGTCTTGAAAACAGTTTTTTTGCCAGCGCTTCTGTGATTCTAACTAAATATAATGGCTTTATTAAATATTACTTGAAAACATTGCATAAAATATACCCCCCTTTGTTCTTCATCTATACTATGAAAAGCATCTACCAAGTCTTCGTATTCACGTATAAATTGAGCGATTGCCTGTTCAATTTCATTTAGTTTATCTTCCATTGAATGTTTCGATAAAATTAAAATATAATCTACATAGCCTTCATCTTCTCCCACCTGCAAGTTTACTATGCATTCACAATGTTGGAGAAACAGGCTGAGATTTGGTTGTTCATTTGTATTGCTTAAAAATTCTTTAATTTTAGTTTCATTATCCTCAGTGCAAAAAACAAAGTTCCAATTAGAAACGTCGCTGTGGTATATTCGACTGTAATTCCCAATGACTGGTTCATTGATTTTGGAAAGATAGAAATAACGGTCAAGTAAATCTTTATTTGAATAATTTACCTTGTGAAGAAAATCCTCAGGATTAACGAATCCAAAGTCCTTACAAAAATTCAAATCAACTGTATCACTGGAATCTCGGCCATATTCTATTGAATAGCGCCATTCACATTTGTGGGACGTTAAATCAGTGCCCATTCTTTCTATTTCTTCCTTCGAGTCAAAATAGGTGAACAAACAGGATTTATTTTTAATCAAATGGCGAAGTACAATGGAATACAACAAAGTATCTTCCATCGTTGCTGAGTTTGTAATATTTTGTTTGTACAACCAATCTTTAAACGCATCATTTTTGTACTCATAAAATGCATTCGTGAACAAATTTTTCCTGATGAATCCAAGTCTTGTACTTTTTAAGTGGTATTCAAAATGTGGGGTCTTTTGTACTTCTATAAATTTGAATGGAATCATTTTTATTTTGATTTTAAATAATAATTTCCCACTTGTTGAAACCGGTTTCTCTAAAACTTAGTTGTTGGTGGTATACATTTGATTAGAGTTCATCTTATATTTGATTTAATATAATTCTCCACTTCAGGATGATTTTTACAAGCATCAAGAACAGATATGCCCCATTTATTTACTGCCATTATGTTAGCGCCATTTTCTACCAACAATTTTACAATTTCGAGATGCCCTTCTCCGGCTGCCCAAAATAATGGCGTATTTTGAGCAATGTCAATTTCATTGATTTTTGCTCCTGCAGCTAGAAGTATTTTTACCAATTCTATTTTTCCTTTGCCTGCCGCAACGCTTAATGCTCGCACCCCTTCTTGGTTTACATCAGCGCCCTTTGCAAGGTAATAGCTAACACCAAAGCTGTCACCAAATTTTGCAGCTTCTTCAAAATTGCTTGTAGCAGGGTATTTTTCGGTATCGTTCAAATATTTTCGAATGTAATCATAGGCTACAATTGCATTTTTCCTCGGACAAACACCATTATTATTCTCCATGTTAGGATCTGCGCCATTTTTCATCAGTAAAACACCAATTTCCTCGCAATTGCCCGCCCTAAACAAAGGACCATTGCCAAAGCCATCTTTGGCATTTACGTTTGCACCTTTTTCAATTAACAATTTTGCAATTTCAACATGCTTACCAGAGGCGGCAAAATGTAGTGCAGTCATCTTGTCTTTTTTATTTACATTTTCCAATGGACAAGCATTTTCCAGTAAAAGCTTAACAATTTCCAAGTTACCTTTTATTACTGCCGCATTTAACGGAGGCCACCAAGGGTGCTTTGATTCAGCTTTCCAGTCAATAGGATTTTTTAGTAATTCTCTTATAGCTTCAATTTCCTGTAATAGTATTTTTTCGATCAGTTCTTTCATAAATATGTGAATCAAGGGTTGGATTTTATAAAACTAAAATATTCACAAAACCTTGTTAAACAATCAAACAGGTCACCCCTACGGGGCTTTTTTTTCATCTTATTCAATTATAGCTAAGAACATTTGACTCCTACGGAGCCATTTTTCGCTCCAGAGGAGCGACCTGTTCTTAGTATTAAGATGTAAACAAAATTTTTAAGCCCCGTAGGGGTGACCTGTTAAGACTGCGCATTGTTTGTATAAATACCATATTGCCAAATTATTATGGTAAATATTTCTAAGCTCTTAGCAAGCGTTATTTTATTTCGTCCAAGATTCTTTGTCTTTAGCATTCGTAATTATTTTTCCATCATAAATGCTTAATCCTTGCCAACTTCCAAACCAAACTTGTCCTTTATTGTCCTCGAAAATACTTTGGGTTACATTGGAGGTTAAGCCATCTTCAGGAGTGAATTGTTTGAAATTATTGCCATCATAACGGTAAACACCATAACCCTCGGCTGTAAACCAAATATTCCCTTTGCTGTCTTCATAAAAATTATAAGTTTCTACACCTGCAATAATTCCATCCATTGTGAAGTTGGTGTATGTTTTACCATCAAATTTGCTCACACCGCCATAAAAAGTTCCAATCCAAATATTTCCTTGTTTGTCTTCTAAAATATCTGCAACGTTGTTATCGCTAAGTTCATTTTTAGCTGTTAAATGAATGAATTCACCATTTTGATATTTAAAAATTCCATTCCCATCAGTAGCAAACCACATATTTCCATTCTTGTCTTCTATGATTTTAAAAACCAATTTATCAGATAGCATTGGTTTTGCATTTTCAACTGTTGAAACCGGCAACAAAAAAGGTATAAATTTTTCACCGTTAAAATGACTAACTCCTCCTGTTGCCCCAACCCAAATAAGTCCGTTTTTGTCAATTGTTAAACCCCAAATTTCCGCATTCATACCTGGAAGTCCTTCTTTCAATGAAAATGTTTTAAATGTCATACCATCGTATTTTATAAGACCTTCGCAGGTTCCAAACCAAATATTACCTACTTTATCTTCTACAATCTCTAAAACCCTAAAATTTGGACTAATTCCAGCAATGGTTATTCTTTCAAGTATTTGTCCATTATAGCGTATAATTCCATCTCCATTTGTTCCAAACCAATAGTTCCCTTTTTTGTCCTGATACATTGTCCTTACGAACTCTCTTACCATTCCATTTAAGTTGCTGTGAATTTGCGGAAAGATCGTGTTTTGTTTTAAAATGAGTGGTTGGCTGTTTACTTGTTTTTCTATTGTATCAGAAACAGCTTTTTCTTTAACCTGTCCTGTACAGACTGAAATTTGAAGTAAAAGAATTACTAAAAGTAAATTTCTTGCTTTGAATATTGTCTTACAAGCAATGTTTGTCATACTGTGGGTTTTATAATTTTAGCTAACGGGTAGTGTAAAAAGTCGTTTTAATGCTTTTTCATAGTGTTAGCAAATCATGTCAGTTTATGTCAATCTAACATCTTCAACTTTTCTTGTTTTGGTACTTACAACAATTGAGTATTCATTCACGCCATCTATAAAAGGACCTGTGTTAAGATTTTCGGCAAACACTACCCAAACAGGGTGGTCAACGGTATGTAAATAGGCATCCAGTACCCATTCATTCATATATTGAGCACGACCCTTAATACTTGCTTGGATTTTGGTATTGTTATCAATATAATCTTGCGCTATTTTTATAGCATCTTCCTTCGTCATAAGATAATTTTTGATTTCATTATTTTGTGTATTTTGTTCTGATACTACATTTTTATTTTTTTGTGAATTAAAATATTTAATAAATAAGTCAATAAATTCTCTTACATCTCCTTTAACCAATTGATTACTAATTTTTTTTGGTTGTTACTCAATTCATATTCTCTGGAAAGTGATTGTCCAAATTTATCTTGATTGGGCTTATTTATAGCTTTTGTGTACGAAACGAATTCAAAATGAAGCTCTTTGCCTTGTTGCCTGCTGGTATTTCTCAGTTATTTT
>JBIKQC010000485.1:0-3828 GCA_044349855.1 Saprospira sp. | reverse complement strand
CAGCTGATCATTGCGGTGTGGAGAAACCAAATTGCCCGACTGACCGCCCGGAAAACTGCAAATTGCCTTATCAAAATCGCCCATATCGATGATCTGACGATAGGAAGCTGCTATGAGCGTACCGCCATAGTGATTGCCGGGCTGGAATGCAACCTGACAAAGCGTATCTGTGTCGCCGCCCATGGCAATATCGTCCATATTAAAAATGCCATCCAACGGTTTTTGTGCGCCCAATACATGCAGCAGTCGCATCTGATGCAGTTTCCCCCATTGCCAGTTTTTGCTGTCCGAACCCAATTTTGTCATCAGAAAATCGACAGTCATAGACATCGCTTTTATCACTGTCTCGGCCGAAGATTCCTTCAACCATTTAGTTTTTTCAGGATTTTCTAAAATACGCAGTAGGGTAGTGGTATCATGTCCCCAAAACTCATTGTCGTGAATCAGCGGCGGTTTCGGACCTTCACCGCGGAAACCCTGCAAACGGCTTTTTTGCAGTTCTGCCCCCATAATCAAATCAATCAGCGATTGTTTGAACACTTGATAAATACAGCCGCCTACACTATCGGCAGTAAGTTGTCCGTCCCAATTCAGGAATTTTTCAACGGTAGATTTCAACATCGGAACCTGCGGCAATTGCTTATCTGCTGTCAGTTTTTTAAACAAATCGCGAAATTGCAGACCCGGAATTGAATGGAAATCCAGCTGCCAGCGGGCAAAATCCCTCATGCTGTATTTTTCCTGACTTTTGAACAGGGTTTCCAACCTGGAAGCGCGATAGCCGTTCATCCAGACATTACCAAGATCATGCGGATAATCATCACTCACCACCTTATTATTGCAGGTGAACAAATAGCCTTTGGTCGGATTCAGCAAATGCGGCATTTCTTCAAATGGCACAAAACCGGTCCATTCGTATTCCCCGCTACTGCCCTTTCTTGGGAAAAGATCCTCGTCCTTGCGGCGTATAGGCACCTGTCCGGTTACATAGTAACCGATATTGTTTTGGGTATCGGCATAGTTCAGATTCAGACTCGGTGCTTTTATATGCTCACAGGCAGACACAAACTCATTCCAGTTTTTAGCCTTGTTCAGACTGTAAAAGCCCAGCAGCATGTCATTTTCTTTCAGACAGCCCGATTGCAGCGAGATTTTTTTGTCATTAACTCCCAAAAGATCAGAAATAACCGGCCCATGATGCGTGTACATCACTTTTTCTGTATGCAATTTTTTGCTGCCTTTTATTTGAATTTTTTCTTCTATAAATTCTGTATTCAGTGTTTTATTGCCAAAAATATATTTGGAACAACTGCTGTCACTGAATTCTTCAATATAACTGTCCTGCAAATCAACAAAAGAGAGGGTTGCTCCCCAGGCAATATCGCGATTGTGACCGATTAGAATCATAGGTACTCCCAGCAGTGAAACACCCGTGGCCTCATATTCAGGACAGATCAGGTGGTTCTCAAACCAGATATTCGGCATATTGAGTCCCAGATGCGGATCATTGCAAAGGACAGCCGAACCGTTCTCCATCAGATTAGCAGCCACCGACCAACTGTTGCTGCCACCCAATTTGGGCATAAAAGGACCATTGAAAGCCTCCAATCTGCCATCAGCAAACTGAAAAGTTTCGATACCCTTTGATAAAATGGAAGGATTGAAATTCGGATATTCCGGATGCAGTTCCAATGCCTTTTCTACACCGACTTCTCCGGCCAGTTGCATACGTTCCAACTCATGCAGCCATCCGTAGGACATGCGGAATGAGATAAATCTACCGTAGGAGAGACTGTCGGAGGGCACCCATTTCTCAGGTTTTATTTTTAGGAGCTTAAATTCGACAGGCAGCTGATTGGTCTGTTCCAGCCATGCATTTACACCATTGCAGTAAGACTCGCCCACCATGCCGATTTCCTCTTCTCTGTTGCGTTCCCAGTCACTTTTTCCCAAACGGTGAAACCCGAGGGTACGCAGCAGACGGTCGCTGTTCAGCGCAATTTTTCCAAACATCTCACTCAGGCGGCCCTGTGACAATCGTCTGTTCATCTCCATCTGCCAAAGTCTGTCCTGCGCATGCACAAATCCCTGCGCAAAAAACAAATCGGCCTCATTATCTGCCTCAATATGCGGCACAGCCCATTTATCCCGCAAAATGCGCACTTTTTTCTTCAAACCTTTTACTTTGAAGGACTGATCGTAATTCGGCAGACTTTTTTGTGATTGCCCTTTGATGTACCAACGCAGTACAGGAGCCAGGATATTCAGGAGACTCATAGTGTATGTTTTTAGGGAATATGCAAAATTGAACGTTTAGCCAAAAATACATAAAATATCCAGTCAAAATCAAATAAGAACAGGAATAATTTGGGCATGCCCCCGATAATTATAAAAGTAATTATCGGGGTCGGGCTATCCGCTCCAGCAGCTGCATTACATTCCGCTGCGTCCGCTGCTATCCCTCATGCAAAGCCCTTCGGGCAGGTATAATATGCTCCACATAATTATATTAGCCGTAATTTTATTAAAGATTTATGAGACTTTTTATTAGCTTTATATGTTATGATAAAAATAGCTAAGTCGATTTTAGTGAAATTAAAAGCAGTGAATTATTTAATAATTTGATTTTTAATTATATATGACATTTATAGTGAATGTAATAGAAGGGCAGGAAGATTTTTTACTTAAGCTGCTTAAAAGCCTCAACATTGTAACATCTGTTGAGCAGATTGAAGATGCTACCTTGACTGTAAGCGAGGAGAATAGCGCTGTCATTAAAGAAAGATTGGAAAAATATGCTGCAGGTCATGTACAGACTAAAACATGGGACGAGCTGCAAAAAGAAATAAGCAAAAAGTATGGCTTATAACATTCTATGGAGTTCAGACGCAGAAGATGATTTGAATGGGTTTCTCGAAGAATTCAGATTGGAAGGGAAAAGCGCTTATACAAAAGGGTTAATTGACAGTATCTCAAAACAGATGAGGTTATTGAGTAAAATGCCCCGTATGTTTCCTGTTTTTAATGGGGAAGTAAGAGCTGCTCCACTCTTAAAACTGCCATATATGCTGTTTTACATCGTGAATGATAAAGAAAAAAATATTATAATATTTGGTCTCTTGCACCAAAGACAAGACAATAATAAAATTATAGGAAGGCACTAATCGTAAAATAGCAAAGTGCTTTTTTTTCTATAAAAGCATTTTCTCAAGTACGCTTTTCCTAGGATCTGAAAATCTTTGAAATCGTGCAAGCCCCATCGGAGCGACCTGTACTTAGGCATGAAATGCCGTAACGATCAAAGCTCCGTAGGAGTGACCTGTTTTTTTGTAAAGCCCCATCAGGCGATATCTTTTCAGCCCAAAGCTTACAAAAATAAAAAACCCCTCTTTGTCATTTTTGAAATCGTGCAAGCCCCATCGGGGCGACCTGTACTTAGGCATGAAATGCCGTAACGATCAAAGCTCCGTAGGAGTGACCTGTTTTTTTGTCCAGCCCCATTAGGTAACTTGAATTCTCAATTCCTGCCGAAGGCTTACAAAAATAAAAAACCCCTCTTTGTCATTTTTGAAATCGTGCAAGCCCCATCGGGGCGACCTGTACTTAAGCATGAAATGCCGTAACGATCAAAGCTCCGTAGGAGTGACCTGTTTTTTTGTCCAGCCCCATTAGGCGATATCTTTTCAGCCCAAAGCTTACAAAAATAAAAAACCCCTCTTTGTTATTTTTGAAATCGTGCAAGCCCCATCGGGGCGACCTGTACTTAGGCATGAAATGCCGTAACGATCAAAGCTCCGTAGGAGTGACCTGTTTTTTTGTCCAGCCCCA
>JBIKQC010000484.1:0-3832 GCA_044349855.1 Saprospira sp. | reverse complement strand
CCGGCGTAGGCACTTACTATAAAATAATTGAGTAATACAAAGGGCTCAAAAAGGGCTCAAAGGGGTCATAAAGGGCTCAAAAAGGGTTCAAAGGGTTCAAAGTGGGTTCAAAACTGCCGTAGTGGGTTCATAGTGGGGTCAAAATAGGCTTAAAGGGCTCAAAAAGGGTTCAAAGGGTTCAAAGTGGGTTCAAAACTGCCGTAGTGGGTTCATAGTGGGTCAAAATAGGCTTAAAGGGCTCAAAAAGGGCTTAAAGGGGTCATAGTGGGGTCAAAACTGCAATAATTGAGTTAACACAGGTCCTTTATAACTTCGCTACCTAAAATAACACAAAAAAAGCCGACGGAAATCCCATCGGCTTTATCTAAAAAATTACCGTTATATAATCTACTCCACCACCATCTTTCCTCTCGCCACTACCTTTCCATTTTGTTGTACCGAGAAGAAATAAATTCCCTGGCTCATTTCACCTCTTGATAGCTGGAATTGTCCATTTTGGGTATCGTTCAGGAATTGTATGCGCTGTCCGTTGAGGTTGTATATCTCTAGTTCAAGATTTTCACTGTTTTCTAAACCTTCCAATATAAGTTGAGCAGTGTTGTTAAATGGATTTGGAATGACATTTACATCAATTTTCAAATCATTCTGCACAACTGACAAAGGAGGCTGATTTACAGTTGCAGTTGCTGTTGTTGTGCAATCGTTGGCATCTACTACTGTAACGGTGTAAATTCCTGCGGCAACGCTGTTAAGGTCTTCAGTTATTGCGCCATTTGACCAGAAGAAACGATACGGCGGAACACCACCGCTTATGGTAAGGTCAACTGTTCCATCCGTTGCTCCATAAAAAGTGGCTCCGCTGCTACTGCTTATGGCAGTAGGGCTATTATTTATTGTTAAATTGAGAGTTATAATGGAATCGCATCCAGTTGAATTTGTCAATGTAAAAACTGCGCTGTTATTACTTGTGTTATATGTTAATCCATCAATCCAAATATATGAATCACATGATGATATCACATCAGTCGACGTTGAATTAGTGCATTGAGTATTTAGTCTTGTAATTCTGGTACGACAGTTACTATCGTATTTATCGAAATCACCTCCTACTATTATTTTTCCATCAGGCTGTATATCAATTGATGAAATAACACCAAAAAGACTAGAACCATAATTTGTAGGCCCTGTTCCTTGATTAAAATACATATCAAGAGTACCATCCGTATTTAATCTAGCAATTTTGTTTTTTACTGAACCATTATAAGATCCAAATATGCCACCTACAATTACTTTCCCATCTTGTTGAACTGTGATTGAGTTAACAGTATTATCAAATCCGGTTCCAGGATTAAAAGTTAAATCTAAGGTTCCATCTGTATTCAAGCGAGCTATCTTATTTCTTGAAACTCCATTGTATGATGAAAAAGCGCCGCCTACAATTATTTTCCCATCAGTTTGAATATAGATAGAATAGACATTTCCATTAAACCCTGTACCTATATTAAATGTTGCATCTAATGTTCCATCTGTATTCAGGCGTACAATTCTAACCCTTGTGTTCCCATTAAAAGAACCAAAAGCACCACCTACTATTATTTTGCCGTCAGTTTGTATTTTAGTAATTAAAACGTCCCCATTAAATCCTGAGCCAATATTAAAAGACGCATCATTTGAACCGTTTGTATTTATACGAGATATTCTGTTCCTAGTAGTACCGTTATAAGTAGTATAGTCTCCACCGACTATAATTTTACCATCTATTTGAATGGCTGTCGTATAAACTTTGGCATTATTGATGGCGTTGCTAAATCCACTACCTGTAACCAATGTTGCATCTAATGTACCGTTTGTATTAAGTCTTGCAATTCGATTTGTAGCAGTTCCTGAAAAAGTTGTAAACAATCCCCCTGCAATAATTTTTCCATCAGATTGAACAGAAGTAGTGTTAACAATAAAATCAAATCCAATACCCGGATCAAAACTTGTATCTAAAGTTCCATTTGCATTCAGTCTTGCAATTTTATTTCTTGTTGTATCATTGTATGAAATAAAATCACCGCCTACTATTATCTTGCCATTGGCCTGTAAGTTTATGGACATTACATCATTATCAAAACCAGTTCCTTGTTTGAAGGAAGTATCTAAACTTCCATCAATGTTAAGACGTGCGATATTTATTCTTCTTGTACCGTTAAATATTTCAATTCTACCCCCAACAAT
Organism: Saprospira sp.; assembly: GCA_044349855.1. Classification (GTDB taxonomy): domain Bacteria; phylum Bacteroidota; class Bacteroidia; order Chitinophagales; family Saprospiraceae; genus Saprospira. The sequence goes on along the minus strand of JBIKQC010000484.1, from coordinate 1,612 downwards.
TATTTTTCCATTCGACTGAATAGATGTTGTATATATTAATGGGAAACTAAAACCGCTACCTGGATTAAAAGAGGTATCTAGTGAACCATTCGTATTCAATCGTACAATTCCTTTTCGACTTACACCTACAAAGTTACTGAAAAAACCTCCAATAATTATCTTCCCGTCTTGTTGTAATGAAACAGTATAAACATTATTATCTGGTCCAGTGCCTGGATTAAAGGATGTGTCAAGTGTACCATCTGAATTAATCATAGCTACTCTATTTCTAGAAATGCCATTAAAAGATGTAAAAACACCTCCAACGACAATTTTTCCGTCACTTTGCAACGCTGCATGATTCACAGTGTTGTTAAAGCCCGTTCCTGTAGGAATAAAATTTACGTCTAGTGATCCATCAGCCTCTAAGCGTGCAATACGACCTCTTGGCGCGCCATCAAAAGTAGTAAAAAAACCAACAACTATAATTTTACCATCTGGCTGAAGTAAAATTTTAAATATATTATTATTAGCTCCAGTACCTGCATTAAAAGTAGAATCTAATGAACCATCTGGATTTAAACGTGCAATTGAAGGAACAGGGGATCCATTGTAAGAAGAAAAGCCACCAGTTACCAATATCTTTCCATCTGGTTGTATAGCTGTAGAATTTACATAACTACTAAAACCGCTGCCTATATTAAATGTATTGTCAAATGAACCATCTGGATTTAAACGTAAAAAATTAGATGCGTTGGCTGTCAATGAGTTAAACCCTCCCCCTACAATTATTTTCCCATCTGATTGAACCGAAATAGTTTTAATACCATTTCCTGAGGTTGGCGCAATATGAACTGCCCCGGAATTATATGTTAAATCAGGTGAACCGTCTGTATTTATTCTTACTATACTTCTACCTAAAGGCAATCCACTTATGCCGTTAAAAGTAGCACCGCCAATGAGAATTTTACCATCTGGTTGAACAGTTGAGGTATATATTTCGCCTGCAGGACCACTACCATTGCCGTAAGTGCAATCATCAAACGTATTGAATGAAAGGTCATTAGCTCCTGGCTGGGCATATATATTTTGTATTGCAAATATTGCAGTTACCAAAAATAATTTTCTTATATAATTCATATTTTAACTTTTGTCGTTATTATAATAGTTTGATTATCTAAGATTTTTTATTCTTCTTCGTAGCCCGAATCGAATATCAAAAATTTACGCATTTTTCGATTAATAAAATCTATTATGCTATTTGGTTTTCAATCATCAATTCCAATTTTTCATGAAGAACTTGTTCGGTTACACTCGCCCAATAAGAAGTTGTGTCATCAACCACTGTTATTTTTAAGCCTTGGTTTAAAGTAGGTGAAATGACATTAGGTATATTAATAGTTGGTCTAACAAATCCAGCTTCTCCTCTTTCATAAGCTAAAGATGGCGCATAAGAAAACATACCATTAAAATCATTTCTATCTTTATACATAACTGCCTCATAAATTGAGTATTCGTCAAATGTATCTGTAGGTTTGTCGTCATCATCATTATCACCCGAATCAGGTTTAAAACAACCTTCATTTTCCCGAATGTGTTTAGGCTCACATTTTTCTTTTTTTAGCAATGGAAG
>JBIKQC010000483.1:0-3836 GCA_044349855.1 Saprospira sp. | reverse complement strand
AAAATGTTTTTCAGCAGCTCTAACAATTCTACTGCAATTGGCGGATCTATGCGGTCAAGGTCATCTATAAAAAAGATAAAACCATGTTTGCGGTCTTTTTCAACGCATTCATTTATGATAGCCTGCAAATTATCTCTGACATCTCCAATAGTGGATTTGCCTGGTTGTTGCAGATTATCCATAAATTCTGCACCGCCCGGAACAACTGTTTCAGCTGCTGCTTTAGTGAAAAACCAACCAATTTTTTTAACTTTTTCTATCAGTTTCTCAGTTTTTGTTTGGTCTGTTTTTGCTATATAAGAGATTTCTCTGATCAGTTTCGACAAAATTTCAATTAACGTTGAAGCAGCTTCCTGCATGAGTGCATACTCCCAGGTATTGAGCCAAACAGTATGAAAATTGCCTGTCAATTCCTTGTTCAGACTGTTCATCAGCGAGGTTTTACCACTGCCCCATTCGCCCTGCAGGGCAATTGTAATTGGTGTATTGGTTTGCTGTATAAAAGCAGTCAACCCTTTTTCATAGGGCTCTATACCAAAATTATCTTTCTCATTTTTGTGTGCATCCCTTGGGATATCGGTGAGGCTTTTTTTATCGGACATATTAGTTATTGGGGTTTGAATATCGGCTGCTCATTTCCTTTTTTCTTTTAACTTTTATCTGATATCTGATATATCGCCCTCTAATATATAAATAAATTTTAAGACTGTATTTATCCATACAAAATATATAATACATGTTATTACAATGAACTGCCATTTGTCGAAAATCTCAGGCGCGTACAGATTTGACAACTTTTATAAAGTTGTCAAATCTATGCGCGCGTGAATGAATGCAACAAATCTATTATTTCCTATAATGCCAAACGCCCCTTCAACTTTTGCTGAAGGGGCGTTTTTCTTTCTGAAAATTTTATTAATGTTTTCTGTGCTCACAGCAGGGTTCGAACCTGCAACCTCCGGCTTCGGAAACCGACACTCTATCCAATTGAGCTATGCAAGCAATATTCTGCAAATATAATACTTTTTTAGATTATCAGATTATCAGTCGGTCAACAATTAATAAACATTCGACTGAATATAAACGAGTGCCCTTTTCAGGTTAGGTTTGACACAGAAAGGGGCGCTCGTGTTTGTAACGTTTATGACTGTAAAAGGCGTTATTCTGACATTAAATGCGAAGGATTGAAATCTTTTGTATAAATTTTATTAGGTTTTAAAACACTAAAAAACTACGAGCCGCAGGCACCGTTTCAGAATGTCGGAAGCACCAGCATATAGAAGCGGCCATTTCGAAATCAGTACAAAGCCTGAAAATTCAATAAAAAAACTAACAATATCAGGCTAAAGGATAGTCTGGCCGCTTCTGGTTTTGGTGGTAATGTTAGATCCTTCGTCCGAACTACCTTACATTACCACCAAAAATGCATTGGTTCCGACTTGATTTTTTGTTACTTTTGGATTAAGCCAAAAGTAAAAAAGAGCCCGCGGCAGCGTATGCGATAATATTTGACTTTTATTTTTCAACCCTTGATTGATAAATTAACCCTATTCTTTCAATTTAATATTCAACTCCTTTTGTGCACCATTTCTAAAAATGGTCAATGTTACTTCATCGCCAGGATTACGGCTACCAATCTGCTCCTGAAGTTCAGGCACCGATTTTGTATTGATTCCATTAACCTTTAGGATAACATCGCCTATTTTCATACCGGCTTTTTTTGCAGAGCCTTCTTCCACAAGGTCGTTAACATAAACGCCCTGTGTCACATTTAAGTTCTCTTTTTTGGCAATTTCTCCATTCATATCCTGAATCATCACACCCAAATACCCGCGTTTTACTTCGCCAAATTCCATCAGGTCACCGACTACCTTTTTTACCAGATTGATAGGAACGGCAAAGGAATATCCGGCATAAGTACCTGTTGGTGTAGCAATAGCAGTATTAATACCCAACAACTGACCATCTGAATTGACCAATGCGCCTCCGCTGTTACCCGGATTTACCGCTGCATCTGTCTGAATAAAGGATTCAATACTTCTGTTCTGACGGCCGAGTATATTAATGTTTCGGCCCTTGGCGCTGATGATTCCTGCAGTGACCGTAAAGTTCAAATCGAAAGGATTGCCCAGGGCCAATACCCATTCGCCGATTCGGGCTTCGTCGGAATTGGCAAACTCGATTGTAGGTAGGTTTTCGGCAACAATTTTCAAAACAGCAAGGTCGGTTGAAGGGTCTGTACCGATTATCTCTGCCTTGAATTTACGTTTGTCGTAAAGTGTTACTTCTACCTGAGTGGCGCCATTTATAACATGATTGTTGGTGACAATATAGCCTTTGTTGCTGATGATGACACCGGAACCGGTTGACTGATTGGCTTCCGGAGTACCAAAGAGTTCCATATAACGCTTCTCCTTTTCATTACGTGCTTTGTATTCAGTAATAGAGGTAACGTTCACCACAGAAGGCATAACAGCTTCAGCTGCATCGGCAAAATCGAGCGGAGCTTTGAGTCCGCCATCACCGTTTGTCAATTTACTGATTTTTCGGGGTTTGGGTTCTGAATTGGCAAAGGGATCATGATGCTTTGCAGCAGGACTGAAGAAATAACTGCCGATCAAGGCCAGTATTCCTCCGGCCAATCCGGCCAGAATATTAGATAAGCTTTTCATATCGGGTCGTTTTATTTTATTAATGTTAAAATAATTTCAGTTATAGATAAACGGCCGCTAATACTATTCAGTTGCAGGTATAACTTACCTTAACGCAATTTTAAACAATCTTAACAAATTTAAAAAGGCATAAAAAAACAGGCTCAACGAAACGAAGAGCCTGTTTTGGAAAACCCTGAGGCTCATCCCTAAATTGTATTGTTATAATGTTGTATTGTTACTGTCCGTTATCTCCGGTGCTGAAAAGCTCGGTGAGACGGGAAGAAACGGTGTCCATACCGCTAACGCCCATTTTGGCGGCAATCTGGAACATATTGTTTGTGACAAGAGCAGTAGCAAGTGCCTCAGCACCGGCAATATGCATAGTATCTTTCATTTTGTTGTGAATATGAGTAAGACGAACCATTACGCGACCCAATTGCTGATACAATTCCAGGTCTTTTGACATCTCATCTGCATTGATATAAGATGGCAGTACAGTATTGTGCTGGTCGGCAGAGCGTATAGTTTCCTCAACAAAGAGTTCATTTTCGCGGGAGAGCTTCGGATAATTGTTGCGCTCATCACTGGTCAGGCTGATCAGGAAAGGCATTTTGCTTTCGATCTGATCAATCAAGGCTTTAACTTCATTTACTACCTCGGTAGTCAGCTCCATTGAAATACGATTTTCAGCCATTGTTTTTAGATTTTATGGGTTGAGGAATTATAAAAGTATGATGCAAATTACAAAAAAATATTTCAGTTGTTAATGTTTTTTGAATTATTTGATTCATATCATTTTACTTTATGGAATAGACCAATTAATAATGTGGCCATTAATTTATATTTCAACAATCGATATTTTAAATACGTACATTCAAAGTACACTGAAAAATGGATTTAACCCAAATTTGGGTTTATTGTAAAATCTAATGCCGTTTCCGGATTTTTAAAACAGCGCATAAGAATTGACGGTGATCATATTGTTTTATGATTCAAATCATCTGCCGTACTGACCTGCATCATAAATATTCAATACAGGCCCCTCTATCTTTACGTCAGTTTAATCAATTATTGGTGAGAATGGATACTAAGCCTTTGCTCAAATTTTTGATTCTACCATTGACCTATATATTCCAAAGCCAAAACCAAAACTAAAAAAACCTATCTATGAAAAGGGTATCA
>JBIKQC010000060.1:0-13749 GCA_044349855.1 Saprospira sp. | reverse complement strand
AGCTGTTTTGCCTTCTAAGTTATTGATATCATCTAAAATATCAATATACTTGTTCTCAATAGTAGTTTTTTCTTTCTCTGCCAAAATTTGTTCACTCAAAAAGACCAATTCTTCTTGATTGTTAGAGAACTCTTCCCATATTGGTTTAACCTGATTCATTCCTCCCTTCAATCCTCCTATTCCTCTTTGTTGATGATATGGATCTACACTTGCGAAATTGCCTAGCCTCATTCCAATAGAACTAGGTGAACGACCTAACAATTCTGCTAATTTAATAATCTCAGGATTATGCTTATGCATTTTCCCAAATGGTAACTTCAGATATAAATTGAAGGCTAGAATAAGCTCTTCACGGGACCAGAGATTTTTAGCCATTTATTAAGTTTTTGAAATATCCAAACTCTTCATCAACTAATACACGTCTGTCCAGGCCTAGATTCATTGCTTCACAAGCGGTTTCAGCTACCAATGAGCAAGAAAAACAATCAGATAGATTTAAGTCAAATATTCCTTTTCCTTCGAATTTATTATAAATATTATTTATTTTCATAATTCAAATAATTAAATAGATAGAACTTGGATAAAAGCCACTTACCAAATTTGTTTTCAGAGGAACTTTCAAATAATTTTATAAACATTCTAATATCTTCTTCGTTTGGCATCATTTGTTTATCAACTTTCAAGCGAATTAACTCTTTTTTATAAGCATTATCTGAAGGTTGGCTTATTAAATCCTTTATTAAACAACGATATGGTTCACTCTCATCAGTATTATCATATTCATATAATTTTTCAATATTTTCTTTTAATTTGTTTCTCATTTGAAGATATTTTTCTAAGTAATAACTTCTGTCTTTAATGTCGAAAAATGGAAAATAAATATGATTATTTGAAATTAAAATAATTTGAGTTTGAACAGATTTTTCAAATTCACTAAAAGCTTCATATGATATTAAGTTTTTTTTCCAAATACTCTCAGAAAAAATTTTATGTATTAACCATGCTTTATTATTATTAAATGGGTCATTATAGATTTTAAAATGATTCCAAATCTTTAAATATACTATATAAATAAGCGTAGCATTATGTATTTTGCCAACTTGGATTTGTTCTAAAATACTCTCAGTTATTTTTCTATCAAAAGAGAAAACGGATATTGAGTTATTTTGAAAATCAGTAGTTTCAACTTTTATTTTTAATTTACCCAAAAGTGAAATAATAAATTCAGAAAGGGTTGAACTGTCAAACGTAATTTTGTTTTTAATAAAGTCAAAGAAAAACAACTCGAAACTATTTTTATCCAATTTCCACTCGCCATTAAAAAAACCTAAAAATTTAAGCCTTTTTGATATTTCAATACAATGTTCCTCAAAGAATAGTTGGAACATAATTTTTTCATCCTTTTGGAACTTACTTTTGGCTTCATATACCGAAACAATTTCATCAATTAGTAAGCTCTCTTCGGATTTAAAAATTGGTTCATTAATATCTCTATTGAAATCGAATTCTTGCTGTTTCATATAAATTATTTTAAAACTTCCTTAAAAAAACCATAATCTACATCAACCAAAATCCTTCTGTCTAAATAAATATTTCTATGTTCACAAGATGTTTCACTAACTAAACTACAAGAAAAACAAGAAGCAAAATTCAGTTCAAACAATCCTTGACCATCTGATTCCCAACACAAGGGGTCACTATTGCATATACTAGCTCTTTCCAATGCATTTGTGATTAACTTAATCAAATTATCAGGTATTGTTTGTGCTATAAGTCCTCCCATGCTTCCCTCAGCACCTTCTGCTGTATAAATCATACAGCCATACATTCTATAATTCAAGTCATTTGACACATAAATTCTTTCTGATAGAGAGGCTGTAGGGTAACCACATTTAAACTCTAGCTCTCTCATTATTAGATGAGCAAATGAATGAACTAAATAGAGTTGCCAGTTATTCTCCAAGCCATATTTGATAGCACCTTCTGAAAAAGCATCACTATTTTTATTTAAGTTCATTAATTTTTCATTTAAATTGTCTATGGCACTTTCGTTTTTAGAAAACAAATCAATTAACTCTTCATTGAATGAGAAGAAAATACCTTCGCCATAATTTTCAACTACTGGATAAACTTGAACGCTATCTGCCTTACTTTTAAATATATTCTTTGAAATTATACCATCTGCATCAGCATCAATCGGGACAACTCTAGAAAAGTCCAATTGAGCAGACGTTATTTTCATGTTATCAATTCTAAGTATTCTAGAAAAATATTTTGATAATGGAGTTTCAGAAATATTTTGAGTAACATCCTTAACTTTCAAATGAACCTTATCTATATTTATTTCAGTTTCACTTTTTGTAGAAAGCGCTTTAAATTCTTGATATCGATAAAAAATGTCTTTTTGCAATTCTGTTGTTTCTGTATTATTTTGATTTTCAATTTCTTTTTCAATTAACTTAATTTCATTATTAATCCTGATTGCATCCTCAAATCTATCCTCATCTTTAGCCAATTCCTTTGCCTCCTCCAGTTCTTTTTTCCGTAGAATTGCATCACTTAAAAACAACTCATCTGGCATGTAAATACTTGAAAGCATTCTTGAAAAATAAAGGTTATTACCTGTAGTTAAGGCAACTTTCATTGGCTTTGAATCCTCTAATTTTGCCATTAAACTTGGGCATCTTTCTAGTGGGGGCAATTTATCTCTTGAACTTGAATTACCTGAATAGAATTTTAATTCTCCTTTCGTTGAAGTTGTTATTGCTTCCCAAGGTTTATGACCAGGGCATATTATTTTTACACTCATCAATCCTTTTAGAGATGTTTGCTTTCCGCAATTTTCACATTTAATCCATTTTCCATCAAAGCCAGAAGCATTTGCAGTACTTGATGTGATTTTTATTTTAGCTGTGATTGCATCATCGGTACCACAACATGGCTGGGAATTAAATAAATCAACTGGTTGTTCTGATTTAATTTCACCTGGTGTGTCTTTTCTCCATCTCAAAAATTTAGACCAAGGAAAATCACTGATGTGCCCATGTTCGCATATTAAAACAATGTTATCTTGGATTAGATTTCTATTATTACCATTTTTTGTTTTGTACTTAGGTGGAAAAAATCGCGAAGCGCAATCAAAATCTTGCTCTCCTTGTTTTCTATCTGCTTTAAGCCAATCTTTATACCACTCTTTATACATTTTATAATGATAGCTTCCATCGGCAAAAATTTTAGGCATAAATGAACTATTAATTGCCAGTATGTTTCCATCTGATTTTATTTTGTTAGAAAAATCTTGAATTTCAACATCAGGTATTAGTACTAAATATTTTAATTCAGTTAATTTTTTTCGCTCTTTTAATGAATTAAGAAGTCTTGAATCATTGGATAGTCCAATATTGCCATTACGTTCTAATTTAGCTTGTTCAATAACATACTTTTTAATCTCCTTATCCTTCTTTCCAGTATCAACTGCTTCTTTTTGAATATCTAATATTTTTTTCAAAAAACCCCATTCTTCAATACTTGAAACTATAATACTACCGTACGAAGTATGAACAATAGATCCAGGACCACCATAAGCAGATAGTAGTTTAAACTTACTAATAGATTCGTTTGCTTGACTATTTTCAAAATATTGTTTTAGTGCCATATTGTTATTGTTGAACTGTTTTTATTACTACAGAAGGATCTATTTCTCTTAAAGAATATCCAACTTTCCAATGTGTTGGATAATTATCATCACTTGATGTTATAAATAGAGATTCATTTAATTTTTCACTATTCCTAAATTCAAGGTTTGGTTGTGGTTCACTTCCTTGTAATCTTGTAATCCAACTATGCAATAAATTATCTAGTTTATTACTCAAATCTATTACTTCATCGTCTGTTATAATTCCATCAACACTAGATTTAAACCCATCTATTCGTATATTTAGATAAGTGTTTAATTTTACTGCATTGTCTTTAACTTCTAAAATACAATCGGTTATCATCTTTTTTATCAATTCAATTTTATTATCGTCTATTGAAGATGCATCTGTATTATTCATAAGTCCAAATGATGAGTTATGCCTAATCATTACAGAAAGGTACATAGCTAAATACCTTTCCATAGCTTTACTTGCGAAAGGTGTAACAGATATTGGTTCAACATAACTGTAGAACTTTTCATGAAATTCTTTGAATTTTTGAAAGTGCGATATATCTCTTGATCTAAATGGATGATGTACAGTAAAAACAATGCCTTCAACACTTCTCGCTACCCTACTTGATGCTTGAATATACTCAGCAATATTTCTCGGCATGGAACTTATAATCATTGTATTGAATCTTGAAACATCTATACCTACAGAAATCATGTTAGTTGAAATCACAAATTCGGGTGGATTATTTGAATTGAGCATTAATTTAGCATTTTCATTCAGAATCAAACTCCACTTTTTCTCAATGTTTGATAAATTTGATTTGACTTCTTCGCCACTAAGACGACCAGTCAATTCAGAGTATTCAATTTTTCTCTCATCACGTATTAACTTGTCTAAAAAGCTCCAAGAAGTTGTATTCTTAATTACAAAATTTACATCGCCTGGCAAATAATGACTTAATTGAGATTGTGTTTTACCAACATCTTTTAAGCTATTAAAATAAGATAATACAGTGTGGTAATAATCAAATACTACTTTGTATTCTTCAAACGCTTCTGGTCTTTCAAAAATCTCATTATTAGTAAAGCATTGCTTTAAATATTTCAATCTATGAGCCAATGCAATTGAAGCAATTCTTAACTGCATCCATACTTGTGTTTTACCAACCGGCAAAATTCCAATATACTTTCTATTCGCTAAATACTCATCAACTTTATTTTCGTTTCTCTCATAATATGCAAAAAATGAATCATCTGAAAGAATTCCTTGTTTGGGGAATATTTCAGACCGTCTATTGAACAAAGCAAATATTTGTTTATCAGTATTTCTTGTTGTCGCTGTAGATGTAACTATTTTTGGCTTAATTTTTAGCCCCTTTTCTTCATAGGTACATAAATAATCGATACTTTTTTCAAACAATCCTACGGCAGATCCTAGTGGGCCAAGTAGCAAATGCAATTCATCTTGTATTATTAATTCCGGAGGCAAACTAACCTGATTATAACCACGACCAAACAATCGTCTTGAATCTTTGTATATTTCTTTTTTATCAGAAGAAACATTATTAGCAAGTGCAGCAAATTTATCTACTGTACCAAAAAGTAAAGTTGGCGGAAATTTGTAAATATCTTCATCAAATAACCTAAAAGGTAAACTGAAATCTTTTGTAGGTCTATTACGCCCCATCCCTTTATAAGAACATGAAGTGTTATTGCAACAAATACTTAATTGATTATTAATCCCATAGTTTTCACCCCCTGTTTTATGAGAAACATTATTTAATTCATTCTCAATAAAAAGGTTAGTGCCACACCAAGGGCAGTCAGTAAATGGCAGATTGGTACTAATTTCTCTAGCGTTTTCTATCTGATTTTTAATTCTTGAAAGCTCGTTTTCCATATCTTGCCACTTATTAGGCAACGAAGTTGCTCCAACGAATAATCCAATAGAAATACGCTCTTCACCTAAGGTGTTTTTATGCGGTATTTTATATTCGTCTTTCCTGATTATCTCTAGGGCGCAAATAAGTAAAGTAGCCCTTTGAAATTGTTGAAGAGTCAACAAACGTAAGGTATACCTCATTAGTACAGTTGTTCCATTTCCCTTGGGGCCATTTACAAACCTTCTGTATCCAATAACAAAAGCGATAATTCCTAAGTAAGCTTCTGTTTTACCACCACCAGTAGGAAACCAAACTAAATCAGCAATTTCATTTCTTTCGGGCCAAGCTTTTGAGAATATATTTCCGACTGTTTTATCATCAATGTCAGGTTTTACAAAAGCATCAATGTTTAATAGAATAAAAGCAATTTGGAAAGAACGCCACTTGTATTCAGTTTCATTTCCTTTATCATCATATAATTTTACATTCTTATAATAATCCTCAGATAATTTTTCACTTAAATCAGTGCTTTTTTTCTTCTTCAAAATACTATGATGTAATTGCATAAACATAGCTGTGTTCATCATTCTAAACGCAGCAATAGCCTTTAAATCTACTTTTAACAATTTAATATTTCTTATCAACCTATTATAGTCATTTTCACAAGCTAATAGTTGCTTAAATAGTAAATCTACTTGATCACTTTGCAGACCAGGTTCTTCTTTAAGTTCTTTTCTTTTTTCGTCTATCCATGTTTTGTATTCATTCACAAAATCCTTTAATCCTTCAAGTACATCCTCATCACTTGTACTTGACAAGGTTGAAAGATATCGTATAGAAAGAACAGATTCACTCCTTGCATTTAATCGAGAGATGACTTTTCCTTTTTCGTTAATTTTACTTGGTTTAAAATCTACCTTAGGAGTTTCCTGTTCTGGTAGAAATTCAGTTGATATATAATTTAAATTTCTATTATATTTACCCCAAATTACTGAGGTGTTATAACCTTCGCCAAAATCATGGTAATTTCTATACAATAATTTATTAAAGTTATCTTCCTCGTCAAAATCCAACAATTGTGGCGGATTATATTGCTTAAGTTGCTTTTCCTTTTTCTCTTCAACCAATATTTTTACTCCAAAAAAAGCTTTTTTATTTGCTTCGTCTTTTTTATTTAATTGAGTTGGCTCGTTTTCTTTTAAAAGTATACTTCCTTTATTTAGTAAAATAATTTTAACAAAAATCTCATCGTTTTTACGAATGTATTGTACTAAGTATTTTAAATCTGAAATTTCTTTATTTTCTGCATCAAAAAGTAATTCTTTTGACCGGAACACATTGCCAGCACTTTCAAAAGTTGGTAGTCCTATCTGAATATCATCATATGATTTTGACTCCCAAACTGGCGAACCATTTTTTGGTTTATACACAGATTTTAAATCAGTAACATAATTCTTTATTTGATTATATATTTCAATGGTTTGGATTAAATCTTTAAAATTAATATAGTTTGCTAAGTCAAGATTCAATTGCAATTGTAGATAAGAAATAATACGCTCATCGAACAAAGTAACTACATTGAAAAAACCATATTTATTTGATTCGGCAATAGAATAAATTTCATATGTTTTGTCACCCTCCAAAAGTCCAAAATACTTAATTCCATTTTTTTCATTTAGCTCAATAATCCTATCTCTAAATACTTCTTTAATTACTGGCAATACCTTTTCTTTGATAAAATTATTTGTAAGTTGATAATCAATCATATACAAATCCTCATTACTAATAATGGAATTTATTGTAACAAATAAGTTCTTATCTTTTCTGATTGCACTAAAAATGGGTGCATAATATTTTGTGATAGTGCTTTCTATTTCTGTATCATATTCAGTAACTAAACACGATAATTTATTTACTAAACACACTTCTTTATTGATATTAAAATACTTTCTAAATGAAATAGACACCGTTAAATCTTTCTGCAAATCAGTGTCTTTATTAACTACAAAGGATAAGCCAAGTGAATTAGGATAATTCTGTTGCTTACTGACTAAACTCTCACCTGAATCATCTTTAATATTATCATCATCGGCTCCTTTATTAACCTCCTCTGTTTCATTATCGTCTATATCCTCATCATCAGTAGAAATTGATGCCAACTTAACAGTCTCACCTTTCGGTAATTTTGTTCTTGTTTCTGGAAATAAAATTGCAGAACTATATTGATAAGCCGGAACTTCTGTTAAAACTTCACTTTTGTTATCAAAAGCCCTAACAGAAGTTGATTTAATATCAAGATCAAAGAATTCATTGGCTTCAAATTTTTCAATAAAGAAATATCTTTTATTAAACGCACCGGGGCCTATTATTTGTTCTTTTACAAATAATTCTAGACTTTCTCTTTTCTTTTTAAAACCACTCATGTTATTTCGTTTTAATATCTTTTACCTGATGGAAAGTTAGCTCATTAATTATTGCTGAAACAATTGACTTTGCTAAATCTATTGTATTTGTAACTTCATCCTCATCTAAAATCTCTTTCTTTTCTTCTAAAAACTCAGCAATTTTGTTAATCAATTCAGGGCTCTCCGCTTCACTCAAATATTCACCTTCAATACATAGATTAAATATATGCCTATAAATACCCTTAATTTCATTAATATGACTTCTTCCATAGTATGAAATCCAAGCCTGATTCATATCTATAGAATTAATTCCTAAAAAATCACATATTATTTTCCAATAATATTTCTTTTTGGGGAGGATAAATTTATCTATTGTATATTCTTCTTCACTTAAAACATACATATCGTTAAAATACTTTTCGCTTTGATAAACTAATCCAAACTTCACCAAAGTTTGATAGACATTTGGCGTCTTACCTAATTCAATTTGAAAATCTAAAACAGAATCTGGGATGCGACTTAGCTTATTAATAATTGCATCTTTATCAATTACAGAATTAATTTCATTCATAGTAATAAAACTATCACCTGGTTTTAAGTTTTTTACAGGGCAAGATATCACCGATGTTTGTAGAAGTAAAACAGAATCTCTACCTTTTAAATTAAAAACCTTACCATCTGTTGTTACTATTTGCAACTCGATTTCAGTAGCTTTTTCTTTAGTGTAAAGACTAATTTCAAGTTCCTCCTCATTTTTGAAAACAATATCTTCATCTGTAGAGAGGGTTTCCTCTATTTCTATAATTTCTTCATCAGAATTGTATTTCTTTCGATACTTGATAATATCAGACTTGATATCCTTTATTATTTCAGACCTTTGCTTTGTAAAAACTTCCTTGTTAGAAATGAAATTTTGATCTAGTAATTCTCTTTTTGAATTAAGCAAGACATTAAACTGATAGTTTAACATATGGAACTTTATCCATGGTTGGTAACTGAAGTAAAGAAAATCTGGAATCAATATTTGTAAATCTTCATTTTCCTGAAAGATGTTAATCAGATTAATAATATTAAATCCATCAAGTATTAATAAATTCTTATGCTCACTGTATTCATAATCATCATCATTCTCTATAAAAACAGTTTTTCTATTATTAGTCAATAAATAATACTTAAATGAATTTAATGCTTTCTCCAGTTTTTTCTTTTTTAAACCTCTAATTTCAGGAAGAAGTATTACTGGTTTATCTTCACCTTTTATAAACTGCTTACTCCAATTTAAATCATATATTAAATCTATTATTATTTTAATTGAACTTATAATCGGCCTTTCAGCAACATATGGATAATCTGTCTTAAACATTTCAAACCACTCATCCTTTGGTATACTTTGATTAATAAATAAAAACCAATACTTTGGGAAAGGGGTAGTAAATTTATTAAATTCATATGCCTGCCAAACTGATTTAAACTCTTCCAAAGCTTTATATAAGTAAATGCTATGATTAGTATCTATAATTCTGAACTTTTCTGAGAAAGAAATAAATTTGGATTCTTTCACCTGCAATTCCTGTGGTAAAAGATAAATACCGTCTTCAGATACATTTTGATAATAGAATCTGGAATTAAAAACTAAGCCTATTCGTTTTTTCCCAACATCAAGAAGATAACTATGTATGTTTTTATGGTACGGGTATTTAATTGATACTTGATGCGTAAAATCTTGAGAAAGCAATTCATCTTCTAATTTTATTGCATCTTCTTGAGAATATTTTTTTGCGTCCCAGTTTATTGTTTTTAATTGGACAAATTCCTTCACTGTTATCTGTTCTCCAGCGCTTAGTGAAAGACACAAGTCTTCTCTAAAGTTTATAAGTACAGGGTGTTTTATTAAGCCCTTAGTCTCAATAATCTTAAAAAGTTTAAATGTGTTATATGTGTCATCCCAGTGCGAGTTCTCAATCTGTTCTTTATGAAAAACAGGGATAAATCTGTCAATAGATGTAAATACGTTGTCTGACCAATAAAGCAAATCATCTTTTTGTTTTACAAAATCAATAGTTGATTTAGTGTTTTTTAAAAAGTGAGACATTCTTTTATTAAAGTCGAAAACGTTAAAAAGGCAGGTGTTTGCAAAAGCAGTTAATTTTGGTCTATTCATTAACCTATATGTTAATGAAAACAAGCGTACATAGCTGTAGGCTATATTGAGTAATTCCTCTTTATACTTGGGTATATGTAGCGTAACTTTTTCATCAGGTGATTGTAAAAAATTATAATACCATTTGCCAACAACTTTAAAAAAAGCAGAATTTTCCTCTTGAAGATTTAATGCTTCAAGTACAACTTCATGTATTTTTTCAAATGTTACTTCCATAAAATAATATTTAGAGCAGTCATGGCACGAGTTGCGCCTACATAATTTTGAACTTTTGTTGAATCATTTAATTCCTTTGTAATAAGGTAAACAGAATCATTCTCGAGTCCTCTATATTTAATTGGACTTGTATATCTAATTTTATTTGACGGTATGTTAATATTAGCTTCGGTAATTTCTTCGATATCTGTTTTAAAGTAATCATTTATGATTAAAGTAAATTCTTCTATCAATTGGCTTTGTACCAATATAATTTTTTCTGAACTGGTAAATTTTGTCTCTGTAATAATCTCTTTAATCTTTTCTAGTTTTGACTTTAAGTCTTCGACAGAAGATAGTAAATTCCCGTGTTTTGATTTTAACTTTCCGTATTCATTAAACAAAATACAATTTGATACTTCTGCAATGCTTTTGTTTTGTATGCACCTATAGTTTTCATCAAAATAGTAATGAGAATATCCCATTTCAATAAAAAAGTCAGTATACCATTCTAATTCATTTAAATTGGAAACAATTGCTTGCTCGGGATCATAAAGTACAAGTAACTTGGGTTTTTCTAGTTTAGCATTGACCTGTTCTATAAAATCATATAAGCCTTTTTCAAAGTATTCTTGGGCCTCATCAAAAATCAAAAAATCTAAATCATTTGCAATACTATCAGGAGTAACTACTGATGAGTATATCCTAAAAGAAATGTTATTAGGGTCTAATTCATAATCCTTAAGAATTATATGTTCTAGTTTTGACTTGATTAAAAGATTGGCACAAAAAACAACACCCTTTTGTTGTTTTAATAAATTTTCGGCTAAATATTTTATTGCTAATGCAGTTTTACCAGTGCCAGGCCCCCCTTGTACAATAACATTTTTATTCCTTCTTAAGCCTTTTAAAATTTCATAGTTTTCTTTGCAAATAAGTTCTGCATTAATCCTATCTGGATTATAACCATATGTTGATTGCACAGGAAACAACTCGGCTTTTAATCTTTTTATATCCTTAGGGCTTAATAATGGATATAGTTCATGTGCTTTTTTTATGAGGTCAGCAGAATTAAGTGATTTAAAAGATTTCTTTAAGGTTCTTATTCTAGCTTTTTTATTTAAATCATCAATAAAAGCAAAAAACTTATTTTGTATTGCTCTTTCGGTAAGACCTTTTAAATCAGCTTTTGAAAAGAAAATATCTTTATAACCTTCCAATTGGGGCCCCTTTAATACAAATCCAGCTTCGTGAGGAAGTATAATTGCTCTATAAACAAATACAGATGAATCAATATAGTTTTTTAGCGTATGTACATATTCTTTAGCTTGTATAAAAGGATTTTGGCTTTCGTATTCTCCCGTTTTATCATAAGAAAAATAGCAATCGTTCTCATCCACTCTTAATCCACCACCTTTTACTTCAAGAATCAATATCCCATACTTAGATAGAAGAATGAAATCAATCTGTCCTTCAACCTTCTTTTTGCTTGCCGGATGCGTTGAGAGATTATAATTATGCTTGAGATACCACATCTCATCTTCCAAATACTTATTTTCATTAAATGTCAAAAACATCTGGTATACCCAAAGTTCACCAAATAAGGTTTTACCGTCTTGATTCACAATAACAGTTTCTAAATTCTGCTTGGCATAATTATCTATAAAATTAATCGGCATAGAATTAGTTAGAGTTAGCAATACTTGAAATTTTATTTATAGCATAAAGGGCAAAAAATTGCTTAATAGGTACTTCTTCTTTATATATAAAAATCCTGTTTTCTATTTGTTTTATTGGAATATCAGGGATGTTCATTTTATTTATAAGGTCCTTGATTTCATCGACCAATTCTGTTGGTTCTAGAAATTTTGGGTCTGATGTTTGTTTTTCATATAATTCCTGAAGAATATTAGAATTCCCAATTTTTTCAGAAAACCCATTATTTATGATTTTTAAAAATGTCCTACCTGCATCATAAGAAGAAATCAAATCTTCAAGGTTTAGATAGAAGTTATCCATTACATTTTGTATGGGGAATCCTTTTCCGGTTCCATATTGTATTGATGTATACCATTTACCAGCAGTCTTATCATTTTTTTCAATGTCATAATTAGACAAAGTAACCGTAAGATTCCCATCTTTAATTGTGTGTCTTCTAAATCTTGACCCTTGGTTTTTAACTGGCGGTTTGTTGAACGATTTCAATGAGTAGGTATTTAGATTTAATAACCCCTCTGTGTTAGCTTTATAATTAAGAAATAAGGACTCCGGCCTCGGTAATTTTAATTCATCCAAAACAACACCAGCTAAGGCTCGACTAACAGTACAGCAAACGGCATTTCCTACTAATCTCCACTTAGAACTTTCCAAACCTACGAATTGGTATGTAATAGGAAATCCCATTATTATTGCGGCTTCTCTTACAGTAGGTTGACGAAATTCACCATCACCACTACGTTCAATTTCAGATTTATATAATATTGATTCTCTTGAATTTGATATTTTAGTAGCTGTAATTGTTCTACTGGGCTTGTTCTGGTTTTCAGGAAATGACATTTTACCCATGAATGGATGGTTTGTCTTCCAATATTTAGAAAATTTCCATTCGACTTTATAAACGCCCGTATCGTAAAAATGATCAGTAATAGTATTCTGAGCTATATAAATATGATATTGAGGATCTAAGATTAATTTTTCAGAATTGATACTAAACGGGTTCGGAAAATTATTATTCATCAGTTTTAACGTCTGGAATGGCTTTTTGCCATCTTCTCCATTTTCGTTGTGTGTAGTAACTGGTACAATTAGTTTTTGTTTTTTAATTATTTCACCTGAAATTACTCTTTTCCTTGCTTGAAATGAACCATAGTTAGCAGAGTTTATTATTGCGGTGTTTTCATACAAATCGATAGCAACTTTAAAGGGACTAATTCTATTTTTGTTAGCCCACTCAGTTAAACCTAAATCTTTAAAAGTGTAAGCAGTCTGAAGATATCTTTTTGAGTTTACAACATTTTCCATAAACCATGCTAAAAGAATCGAATTTGGTTGGTGTTTCTTTATCGCTACAATTCTTAAAAATGTCTCTGTCAATTCAACACCTAAAGACTTGTCAGCATTGCCTGATTTGTTTGAACTAGAAAAACTAACACAAGGTGGGCTGCCAATGATAATTTCCGTATCAGGTAATTCTTCTATTTCAATTATGGATTTTTTAAAATCTAAAATATTTTTTGGCTCACATTTAAGCTTAAAATTGTGGTTGAAAGTATCAACAGCTGGTCTCCAATTATCAAAACCGTGCACTATTTCAAAACCCATTTGTCTGAACCCTTCGGAAAAGCCTCCTGCCCCACAAAAAAAATCTATTACTTTTAATGACTTCATAGTATAAAAAAAGTAGCTATTAGAGCTTCCTGAATAAGGATAGTTAATTTATTAAAACCTATTGCAATT
>JBIKQC010000482.1:0-3863 GCA_044349855.1 Saprospira sp. | reverse complement strand
AAGCGTCCATCTGCATGGTATTTCCTTGTTGATTGGTTACCTCAAAATGAAATTTATCGTTTTTGAGGTTAAGCTCTATATTCATAATTTCCTTGAAAGGATATTGGGTTAAAAATTAATTTATGGCATTGTAAAAATAAAAAAAGCGGCAGAGAATATATTCTCTACCGCTAAAAGTTATTCTAGCAATGATAAAAAGCAGGAAGGATTCCTACCTTATTTTGCTTATGAATCTTAATTAGCTTTTTTATCTTCTGCTTTTTTAGTTGTATCAGCAGCAGGAGCTTCTTCAGTTTTAGGAGCTTCTTCAGTTTTAGGAGCTTCTTCAGTTTTAGGAGTTTCAGAAGCTGGAGCCTCGCCACCGCAAGAAGCCAAAGAAAATACAAATGCCAATACGAACAAGAGATTCAAGAATTTCATGGTTGAAATTTTTTAATTGTACAATAAAAATGATAAATGAAATTAGAACATGGTTTAATACCGCTGCCCTATATTTTTTCCCCTAAGGGTTTACTTTTTAAATTTATATTCAGCTTTATTTTTTTCGTGATTATCAAAAACCACTAAAACTGAGTCTGTTAATACTAAAATATCCCAATTGTCTTCGCTTTCTTCCGATTTCAAAACAATTTTTCTACCTTCTCTGCTGTAAGACCCTTTTACTGTACCACCAGCAGTTACTTTGCTAAATTTTCCGTCTGGATTAAAAATCAAATTGAGTTCAATTGGTGTCTTTTCATTATTAATGCTATCTAACCTCCATTCTGATTCTAATTTTGCCAACGTTTTATCACTATCAGCATTATTATCTGTAGAATCAGATTTTGTTTCGGTTTTTTCTCCTTCTTTAGTTGTAGAAGTATTGCCACAAGAATAAGCAAACAAAATAATTGAAAGAAAAAAAATATAAGATACAAATTTCATGGTAATATACATTGCGGTCAAAAACGCTGCAGATTTGAAATATTAGATTTAATGTAATTAAACTCTACAATTTCTTCATCTCTTTAATTAAACGATGCAAATGTATAGCTTTTTTTATATTATTGCACAATTTCTTAAAATATTTTTTTAAATCATTTTAATTAGCTGTTCAACTAATACAATACAAACGTACGGCACTTAAATGAATTAAACAAGCATTTTGTAAAATATTTTTCACAAATACTTAATAACTAAGCATTTAGGTGAACTAACCTTTTAGTAATATCAAATTAAATCCTCCGATTATCACCCCTGCAATTTTACCAAAAAGCGCTGTATATCTAGAATTCAGGTGATCATTCATAAAATTTCCTGCCCTAATCTTTTGCATATCTTCATTAATCAAATCTATCGGCAATCGTTCCCGCAGTCCTGAATTTTCTAAAGATTTCAGTTGTAATTTTTCTTTCTGAATGCGTGAAAGGTCAAACCAAAGGAAGGCAAAGAGGATAAATAGCGGATAAAAGACATCAATTGAAACAGTCATCGATCTAAAAACCCAAACACCTATATAGTTTGCAAACCAACCATAAAAAATGTTTGCCAAAAATTCAATAGTCAATATCCAAGGCCCGGAGCTGATTAAAGTTGATTTTTGGTCTTTTTTCCTAAAAAAAGCAATCAAGGGCAAAAACATCAAAGCCAGGAAAAACCGGATCATTAAGCCCAACAACCCACCTAAAACAAAAGTGAGCATCATAGAAAATATCAATGCCAGGGCTGTATTGATCATAGGTTATTACTACAGTAACGGATAGGTAAAATTTAATAAATAATTGTAAAGGATTTTACATCCAATATTTCGAAAGCTGTAAGCCAGTCTATTCTTCATCTTCATCAGGGCGAATGAATTCAACCTCTTCACCGGCAAGACGTGCTTTTAGAAATACATTTATAGCTCTTATCTCGTCTCTATTATATTTATTATGGAAATTATCTAAAAGTCCTACGAAATATTCCAAACTTGTTGTTTCACTGTCTTCTTCCCAAAGTTCAATCACAAACCCTTTGAAAGTTTCCGCATATTCATAAACAAGACGAATTGCTTTTACTATGGCAGGTTGCTCTAACTCAATAAATATCTGACGCAATTCCTTCATTGTATTAACAACATCTTCGCTGAACTTTTTGTCCTTTTTGTAAGCTTTTTTTATCTGTTCAACAAGTTGAATGACTCTTGGGTCACGGTTTTTCTTATCGTCTTTTTTCTTTTGCATAGCTTTTGATAAGGTTTTATATTTACTTCCAATATGAAATACTGAGTTATACTTAATTCATGCAATTACTCAATTGCGCTGCAAAGTTAAAAAATTTTAACTGACTTTTTCAAGTCTTTAATTTGAATTAGCAGTTTTTTTAAACAATAAGAAAGAATTAAATCAATAAGTCATTGATTTTCATCTATTATTTGGGCACAATAAATCAAATCTAAACCATTTTCACTACAGTCAATATAGGGAATATCATCCTCCTGGCATTGTCTTCTCCACTTAGCCAATCTATAAGGACTGTTAGATGCATCAAAAACAAGATATCGGTAATCAAATGTTTGTTCCAATGACTGCAGGTCTTTAACTTTGGGATTTCCTCTCATAATGAGAAAATCGACTTTCATTGGTTGGTTCGACTCAAAAGGTGGACTCAATAAAGACAAATCAGGTATGGCAAAGCTATGAATGCCTATCTTTCCGATTCCTCTGCTGTTCATAAACATAAAATCGTTCTCAATGGGACCCGCTGAGAAAATTCCGGTCGGTTCCTGCTTTCTGATTCTACAGGCAATCAGATTGTTTTTATGTATAAAATCCAACTTTGCAGTTGAATTGCTGAGCGAATCTGTCAGTGTCATCGAACGCTGTCCGCTGATAAAATCGATAACAGTTCCTTTGTTTACTTTATAAACAAATAATCTTTCACTGCAGGATGCGTAGTAAATCTTATAAAATTGAAAGCTGATTAGCATTAGAAACGATAAAGTGCTACCCATCGCCATGAATTTTCTTTTATATATAAAGGCCATACTGCCTGCAGCTAAAACAAGATACCAAAGCCACATCTCCCAACTTTCCAGCCAAAAACCAGATATGACAGCTGCAGGTAGTTTTTGAATTGTGAAGATAGCCGCGTTCATAAGGAACAATGCAAAATATGTGATCCAGCCGAAAATTGTGCTCAAAATTGGCACCCAACTGAATACCAAGAGTGCTATTCCTGCATATAATGCTATCGTTGACAGTGGTATTACTGCTAGACCTGACAGCCAAAAAAAAGTTGGAAATTGATGAAAATAGAACAAACTCAGTGGCAAGGTCGAAATTTGAGCAGCAATTCCGACAGCTGTCAGATTCCAGGCCCAATCGGCATATTTATTGACAATATAGATTTTTTTATAAATGAAGGGGTGAAAAAATACTATGCCGGCCAAAGCAAGATAAGAGAGCTGAAACCCAATATCCCAAATTATAGTAGGCTGCCAACAAATCAGAAAAAAGGCAGAAGCTGCCAATGAATTGTAAATGTTAACTTTCCGGGAAAGACTGCGGCCTATGACGACAAAGGTAAACATCAATCCGGAACGGAGTACTGAGGCTGAAGCACCTGTGAGCAGTACATAAAACCAAATTGCCAAAATCAAAATGATGGCCTCTCTCCTATTATATTTGTTTCTAATGTTTTTTTTCTTTCTGAAAAACTGCAAAATCCAACCCAATAGCGTAGCAACAAGTCCAACATGCAGCCCGGAGACTGATAACACATGTGTTGCACCTGTATCTGCGTAAGCATTGCGCAACTCGTTTGAAAAATCATTTCTGGATCCTAAAACAAGTGCTGAAGCCACTGCATTTTCATTTGGATAAACACTCAAATGTTCATTAAAA
>JBIKQC010000481.1:0-3868 GCA_044349855.1 Saprospira sp. | reverse complement strand
AATTTGTAAAATTTATTTGTATCTGTAGATAATTCTTCCACGAGTTAAATCATAGGGCGACATCTCAACTGCCACACGATCTCCAGGTAAAATTCTAATATAATTCATACGCATTTTACCAGAAATAGTAGCGATTATGAGATGTTCATTTTCTAGTTTAACTCTAAACATCGCATTAGAAAGTGCTTCTGTTATTTCACCGTCTTGACGTATGAGATTCTTTTTCCCCATGATTAAAAATTCGGAGTGCAAATATCATAAAAAGAATTTAATATTCCAAATATGATATTACTTTTTAAATATTTAATTAAATAATAATTAAGCTGTAATTCTTTCTTTTTTGGTACGGCTTGATTTTGCATCATAACCATTCATTGCCAAATGACCATTAACTTGTTGAATAGTATCTAAAACAACAGCTACCATAATTAAAAGTGAAGTTCCTCCAAAGAATACAGCAAAATTTATATCAACCATTAAAAACAAACGTGCAAGACCTGGGAGTATAGCTATAAATCCTAGAGCTATAGAACCGGGTAGAGTAATTCTAGTAGTTACCAAATCTATATAATTAGCTTCATCACCTCTATTAACATTCGGAATAAAAGCATTTTGATTTTTGAGGTAATCTTCGTACTGTTTAGGATTTGATATTAAAGCTGTATAAACATAAGTAAACACAACAACAAGAAAGAAGAAAACAATATTATAAGGTAAAGAAGTAAAATCTTGCATTTTACCAAGAAAAGTAGAGGGATCAGCTGAGGCTCCAAATGCCTGACCAATTGCACCAGGAATAAACATTATAGCCTGTGCGAAAATTATAGGCATTACACCGGCTGCATTTAATTTAATAGGAATATGGTCTAGGCCAGAAATTCCACCAGAATTACCGGATGAACTTGCAATAGCATGTTTGGCAAATTTTATTTGAATTTTTCTGACAGCCTGAACTAATGCTACTGATGCTACAACTACAAGTATAAAAATAGCTAATTCGACTACAAAAATTACAGGTCCACCAGCTGAAGAGCTAAATTTATTACCAAATTCTCCTAAAAAGGCTTGTGGCATAGTTGCAATTATACCAGCAGTAATAATCAAAGAGATTCCATTTCCAATACCTTTGTCTGTAATTTTTTCACCTATCCACATGCAGAAAACGGTCCCCGCAGTTAAAATAATTATATTAGATAACCAAAAAAGAGTCAAACCAACATGCTCAGAAATTGCAGAAGGAAAAGATGCGTGCATATAATTCAAATAAGCAGAGCCCTGTACTAAAGTTATAGCAATAGTAATATACCTAGTAATTTGATTCATCCTTCTTTGACCAGCTTCACCTTCTTTCTGTAACTTTTGGAAATAGGGTATTGCAAAACCTAGAAGTTGAACAATTATAGATGCTGATATGTAGGGCATTATACCCAAAGCAAACACAGCACCATTAAAAAAGGCACCACCAGAGAAAGTATTAAGCAGGTCAAGAAGACCTGGATCTGAATCTCCCCCTTTACTGAGGGAAGCTGCTATAGCATCTTTGTCAATACCTGGCAAAATTATATAACTGCCAAAGCGGTAAACAGCCAGGAGAGCAAGTGTAAATAGTATTCTGGTTTTTAGCTCCTGAACATTCCAGACTTCTTTTAATTTTTCTATTATAGTCTTCATTAATCAGCTCGGTTATGAGTCAAGAAGGGTAATTTATCTGAAGGAAATCCACTAAAAAAAGTGATAACAGACTAGCTAAGAATTACTACATTAGCACCCTGACCTTGAAGCAAAGTTTTTGCAGCTGCGTCAACTGAATGAGCTTCTACATTGAATTTAAGTTTCAAGCTGCCTTCAGCAACTACGTGAAGTTTATCATTTTCTTCAAAATAGGAGAAGAATTGAGCAACTTCTTTCGGGCTAACAGTTTCAAGAGTACCTGCTAATGCAATACCTTGTAATTGATTAGTTTTAAATACAAACATTGCATGTCCGCCTGCATTAGATATAGCAACTTTAGCAGAAGCGGAAAATCTGTTTGCAGAAACAGTCAATGCTATATTTAATTCACCGTGACCTAAAACTTTTGTAAGATCAAATTTTCCAATATAACCTAAATTATATAGTACTTCATTTGAAATTACTGACAAGTTATGTTTCTCTGCAATAGCAGAAAGATCATTTAGGTTAAACACAACATAGTCAGCAGCGCGATACGACTGGTAGCGTGGATGTGTATTTTTGAAACCACTTTTAGGAAGTCTCATTTGTAAAGGCATCTGACCACCTTCATGTGCTCTTTTGCTTTTAAAGCCTGCACGTGCTTTTGCACCTTTATGACCGCGTGTAGAAGTACCACCATGACCAGAACCGGTACCACGGGCAATACGTTTGCGATTTTTTACAGAACCTGTAGCTGGTTTAAGATTGCTCAGTTTCATTGTATGATAATGATTATTTATGCAATTATAAATTAAATAAGCTGCTATAAACCCTTATTAGAGTTTTTCTACTTTGATCAAGTGATTAACTTTGTTAACCATGCCTTGAATTTGAGGAGTTACAGTATGTTCTGCAGTAGCACCGATTTTAGTTAGACCCAGAGCACGAACAGTGGATTTTTGTCTTTCTGGACGGTCTATCACACTTTTAACTTGGGTTATTTTAATCTTATCCATTTTGATAAATTTTTAGGATTAACCATTAAAAACTTTCTCAAGCTCCAAACCGCGTGTTTTAGCTACCTGGAAAGGAGAGCGCAATTTAGAAAGAGCATCGATAGTTGCTTTGATAACATTGTGTGGATTGGAAGATCCATTAGATTTAGCCAATACGTTATGAACACCTGCTAATTCTAAAACAGCACGCATTGCACCACCAGCAATAACACCAGTACCATCAGTTGCAGGAAGGATTAAAACTTTACCGGCTCCATATTTACCGTGTTGTTCGTGTGGTATTGTACCTTTGAATACAGGTACTTTAACCAAATTTTTCTTAGCATCATCTACTGCTTTTTGAATTGCAGCAGAAACCTCGCGTGCTTTACCCAAGCCATGACCAACAGTACCGTTACCGTCGCCTACTACAACTATTGCAGCGAAACTGAAAGTACGACCACCTTTTGTTACCTTGGCTACACGGTTGAGAGCAACCATTTTTTCTTTTAATTCGGTTTCAGCGGGCTTAACTCTATTTGTATTTTTTGCCATTGTATTAAATTTTCACTCAGTTTTAGAATTGAAGCAATTCGTTAGTGCCATCATCGCGCTTCTCTCCACGAGCACCATCAGCTAAAGCTTTGATACGACCATGATAAAGATAACCGCCACGGTCAAATGCAATTGTTTTAATGCCTGCATCAAGAGCTTTTTTGGCAAGGAGCTGACCAACCATAGCAGCTTTTTCAATTTTTGTTGCTTTTTTATCAAGAATACCATCTTCTCTTGAAGAGGCAGACATAATTGTTTTGCCTGCGATATCATCGATAAGTTGAGCATAGATCTGTGAGTTACTGCGATAAACAGCCATACGTGGTCTTACTGCAGTTCCAGATACTTTTTTACGGATGCGTCTCTGAATTTTCTGACGACGCGTCATTTTTTTAGAAGCCATATTATATATATGATGCGTTGCTATTCTATAATTTTATTTCAAGCTCTATTTAGAAGCAGTTTTACCTGCTTTTCTGCGAATTGCTTCACCTTTAAAGCGTACACCTTTTCCTTTGTAAGGTTCTGGTTTACGGAATCCACGGATCTTAGCAGCAACCTGACCAAGTAATTGTTTGTCAAAAGATTCCAAAACAATAAGAGGTGCCTCCCCTTTTTTAGTTTCAGTTGTCAATACAACTTCCTCAGGTAGGTAAAACATAACC
>JBIKQC010000059.1:0-13807 GCA_044349855.1 Saprospira sp. | reverse complement strand
TTAAATATTTCAACCCGATGTGTTTTTATTCAGCTTGCACCATTAATAATGTTATCTCCCCTTCAGGTTTGCCAATTCAGAAATATTTTTTGACGAGTCAGTGGAATATCTGTATTGATTTTTTTAATAAAACAACATCCAATCATCCGCATAACTTGTCTCGTCACTTGTGACAAGATCCACACATCCTATCATCAACATATCATAATTTCAAAACCCCATAATCCTCCAAATTATGCCCGGATTCCCTAATTCTGTATAATAAATTGCCGCTTGGACTAAATCTGAAATCATACCCGCACTTCGGTGCACAATTGCCATCACTATTACATTCGAAGAACATTTTACGGTCATAATGTTTACCCGCCCATATTTTTTTAACCTGATCGTATTTATAAACATAAATTCTTGATTCCGAATCATATTCATCTAAATCAATGGCAACAAAAGCAAAAAAATAACATCCTTTTTCATTAAACCATACCGGATTTGAGACAGCTTCTCTAGCCTTGAAGCCTTCCAAAATTGTTGTAATATTTTCTTTTTCAAAATTATATAGACAGATTGCGTCCTTTTTCAAATCGGTGTAAACCAAAAAACTTCCGTCATTGGAGAGGTCGCATACTTTAGAACAGAGCAATGCATCTTTAACTTTGTTGGGAATTTTTATCAATTTCCCATCCAAATCCTGCAGAATAAATCCACTACAGTCCTCTTCATGCGTTTCCACAGGCAGCAACACTTTTTTACCCTTAATTTTTTTACTCTCGGATTTGTTCTTTTCCTTAGCTGCTTCATGTAAATCTTCATCGATTTTCAAAATGAATGCATCTTTAAATCGATCCCATTCGTATTCAAGCAGATGCAGTTTTTTACCTTCAACAATCCCCTTGATCTGCATTTTCCCCTCATTAAAACTGATTACAGCTTTATTGGCAATTCGCTTATTGTTTAGTGGAATACCATAGGTAGTATCAAAATCTTTGGCCTGCTCCCAAATTTGCTCGTATGGGAAAGCAAAAATTTCTTTAACAGCTTTTTCATCAAATGGATTTTGAAAGATGACCAACTCCCTACCTTGATAGGAAAAATCATAATTATAATGCATATATACAAGCATTTCGGACTCTCCATCTTTGGTTAAATCTATGAAAATGACATTTTCAATAATTGCTTCCTGCTTGTGGCCAAGAGAAATAAAATGGTATTTTAATTTATTGTCTACTAACTTAAATAGGCAAACTCCCGGTTTTACCTGTAACTTATTAAAAGTAGCCAGCCAATACAGTGATGAATCTTCATAGGCATGCGTAATACCAATAAGAGCTGTATCTCTTTTCAGTCCGAAAACTTTCAGACTTTCCACTTTAGCTTCATAGATAAATGCCGATTGCGGGGTATCGCAGGAAAAAAAAGACATTAGCAGCAAAAAAACAAAGGAGAATTCTAATATTTTCATACATTTGATAAACTTGTTCCTGACAAAATTACCAAAAAAACTAAAAGGCAGGTTATATCATTTTCAATTCCTTTATTATTTCAAACATTACAACAATGCTTTCGCTTAAAGACGGATCACCACGCAAAACAGTTCATGTTCATAAAATAAGTAACAATGAGGTACTGGAACTTCAGTCAGAACTGAAGAAGGGAACAAAACCCCCAGAAGATGTCTTTTGGCAATACCATCAATGGATCATTGAAAAACCGCTCAGCACTTTGGCTGACAAGGCTTTTCATACTGTTTGGAAAAAGCTGACAAAGCCTCAGAAAACAATTTTCATCATTGGCACTTTTATATCACAAACCAATAACGGCGGTACCTGGCAGTTTCTTTTTAACTGTCCCGATTATGCGCTTGCGGCTGCCGAGGCATTTCATGAAGCAAAACCATACTCGATGCATGACTATGAAAATGCCCTGAATGAATTTGCTGAAATGCTTAAAAATGGCAATTATGGGCAAATAATGGATATTTGGAACAACCAGAAACTGGACTGGGAAATCAGATGGAAAGCCTTTAAAGATGGGGAAAGACATCTGCCTTCCTGCAAAAAAATCGATTCCTACTTTTATACAGATACGTTTAAGACAAAGTTTTATTCTGAACTGAATGCTTATATAGAGCAGCGTTTGGGTTTAATGCTGGAGATAGAAACTGAAACAAAAAAATCAGTAAAGCCACTAATTGATAAAAAGAACGCTATACTGCATTTTACAGAATATCTGACAAATGTTTTTGGCACTGCACCTACTGCCGTTTCAGTCTATTACAATGCTAAAGTGACTATAGAAAATAGGGCGGAACAGTTATTTCTCATGCAATACGCTATGCCTGATGGCTACGAAAGTATTGGTATTACGGGATATTTTGACAATCATTTTTCAGATGTTCCGCTTTCTGAAATAAAAACAATGTATCAGAAATTTCATAAACAGGAACTGGTCAACATTTATTTTGGAAAATATCTGGTCGAACAGGAATTGACTAAAAACCCAAAAGCCAATGAGGTAAATAATGAAAAATGGCTGGAACTGCTTGAAAAATTGCAACTTCCTCAAAATTCCCAGGTACCGGTAAATGTAAAATTCCGGGAATATTTCAAAATTGGCGATAACCAATGGTTTATTTACGAAGGCGACCTGCTTTATAATGACAACAAAGAGAATTTCCCGCAGGATCTGAATAATGTTGAAATAAAGGGCAAAAGTGGATTCGGCGGGGAATGCGGACTTCTTTTTAGCAGCGGAAAATCTAAAGACGGATTTGGCAGAAGATCCAATAAAGGTATTTTGACAGGCAAATATATGCTTTTTGACTTGGTTGGCACTAAATTCAAATTGCTGAAGGATAACCCTTGGGGGTTTTGACCTCTGTCTTTCGCGCAGGCCCCCGCACAGATTTGACAACTTTTAAAAAGTTGTCAAATCTTGCGCATCTGCGCGCGAGGTTGATCCAATGTCCTATTTTTTTGCCTATCCGAACTAATATTTACAGTAAGTTCCTTGTAAAATGATTTTTTTTCCTAAATTCGCAAGGGACTATGTTTTATTCCTTCAATCGGCCCAAAAACGTACTGAAACATGAATAACGATAAAATCAATCTGCAATTCAGCGTAGAAGAAGTTAACCTGATTATCAAAGCATTAGGAACAATGCCATTCAATCAGGTCTATGAAATCATCGGAAATATACATCAACAGGCCAATCAGCAGCTTTTCGGTATTGAACCGGGGCATGAAGGGCATGATTTTCAATTAAAAAAAGACAAATAAACTCATTTTTCCCTTCGGTAAAAATCATGTCTTTTCTATCCGTTAAAACGGAAATCCCTATATAAATAACCTTATGGCCAAAAAACCACTGCAAATAGAAAAAGAAATCCCTGCACACCACAGTATGGACTTTTTCTTCCTAAAGGAAGAAGGAATGAACCTCATTCAGCAACTTTCAGGTAAAATCTGGACAGATTATAACCCACATGACCCCGGGGTTACAATTTTAGAACAGATTTGTTACGCACTGGCAGATTTGGGATTCAGAACCGATTTCAAAATTCAGGATCTGCTCAATGCCCGTTCCCGTAATCAACGCAAGGCATTGAACAGTACATTTTTTGATGCTTCAGAAATTATGCCTACCAATCCGGTAAGTGTAACCGATTACCGTAAACTCATCATAGATAATGTACGCGCCGTTAAAAATGCATGGGTAGAACCTGTTTTCGACAATCTGCAGGGCATTAAAGGCCTCTATAGAATTCTGCTTCAGGTTGATGATAACTTCCGAAGTCTACGTGACTTGGAAAAAATCAAAGCTGAGGTTTTTGCTTTATTCAATGAACATAGAAATCTGTGCGAAGACATTGAGAATATTGAAATTCTGAATGTTGATAAAATAACGATTTATGCCGATTTGGATATTAGTTCAGACATCGTTGCAGAAGAAGTATTAGCCGAAATTCTATTCAAACTTGAAGAGCATCTCAACCCTTCGATCCATTATAATACAATTGATGAAATGATTGAAGAAGGTTATACCGTTGATGAAATTTTCGATGGTCCTGTACCTGTTCACGGCATCATCAAATCTTCTGATTTACGACCTATGCGTCAGGAAGTTTATATATCTAAAATTGTTGAAATCATTTCAAGCGTAAACGGGGTAAGGAGAATAAATTATTTCAAAGTTGAGAAAGATGGCTTTCCTGTTGAAGGTGATGTAATTAGAATTACCGACAAAACCTATCCCATATTAGATATGGATACTATTGATGAACGTTGGAAAAAGCAGTCCTACCCTATACGTTTTCAACGCGGTCATCTTAACTATGAACTTGATCTGAACACAGCAAATCAATTGTTATTTTCCCTCTATGCCCGTTATAAAAAAGGATATCAAATCAAAATGCTTTACAGTGAAAAGGACTATCCTTCCGTCTTAAAACATGATGATATTCCAAAATACTTCTCTATTCAGAATACCTTTCCCGGCACCTATGGTCTGAACAAATATGGTTTGCCCAACAATGTACGTGCTACCCGCGAAAGATTGGCAATGATCAAACAGTTACGCGGTTATCTTTTATTCTTTGAACAGATGATGGCCAATTATTTGGCTCAACTTTCAAATGTTGGAACACTTTTTTCTTTGGATGAAACGCTCAAGAAAACTTACTTCAGCCAAATTCCTGAGGATGTTCCAAACTTGGATGAAATCATCAATACAAAAGACAGAGATAGCTTTAAAAGTAAATTGGATGAGGTAATGGCGGAATATGACCCTTATTTCGACCGCAGAAACAGAGTTTTGGATCACTTGCTCTCTCGTTTCGGAGAACAATTTACCACAGATTTCCTTCTCCGCGTCAGCCAATATGTCGGCATAAATGAGGAAAGCAGTGAAAAAGCTCCGGAACAGGGGCTAATTGAAGCCAAAATTGAATTTCTGAAAAACTATGTAGATATCAGTCGCAACAGAAGCAAAGGTTTTAATTATTTGGCACTCTATCATGTTATTCATCAACAGGAATTGGCCTGGGCTGATATTTTTGAAGAACTGATCAAACAATTTCAAAATGAAGAAGAACGCGACGTCATTCGCCAGCAATTCTTAAAATTGAGATTGAATTATACTTTGCGCGAACATCAAGGTGATTTCTTTACCATGGCGCTCTATTATAAAGCTCCATCTGATGTAGCACATATTCAAAATAAAAAACTATTGGATGGTCTTGACATTCCTGAAATTATCGCCGAGAAATTCAAAGAAATCAATGCCAAATTCAGTGAAAAGGCCCAAAAAGTTCTTGCTAATGAAGTTGCAGGTCTCGAAAAACGTATATGCCTTCTACTTCAAATTGTCCGAACGGGTAACGAGTCCCTGTTAAGAATTTTTGAAAACAGCAATGATTTTGAAGGCATTGAACCTTGGGAAAATGTGCTCAGTTTTGAATCTCCGGATCTGGAAGAAGGATATCTCGACCTGGAGGCTGAACTTCTTCGGCTTAAAATTCTTGATGAAACAAAAGAAATTGGTAAAGAGCTGAAAGAAGAAGAGTCAAATGAACTCAATTCCTTAGATTTGCTAAATCAATTAGAAACAGATGAAGATGCTGGGTTTTTAGAACTGCCTGATGGTAAAATAGATCCTTTCAGATCAGATGGTGAGAAAAATGATTTGGAAGATCTGCTTACAAGAGACGCAGCTTACGAATCTTTGGATTATCGCTCGCGATTTGTATTTCGTGCCGATTCAAAAAACACACTTCTTCACGACTTGCTTTCGAACGCTGTATTCAGCCATAATTTCATCATACTGCCTCTTCACAAAAACGGAGAAGAACTCTTCGCGATTTACTATAGAGGTAATAAATCGATTGGCTGTGTAAAAGTAAGGGAAACAACTACCCGACTTTCTGCAAGAAAGGAGATTGGACGAATTATAAAATACCTGAATCAGATTAACCGCTTCACTGAGGGTTTACATCTGGTGGAACACATTTTACTTCGTCCACAGGCACAGGACAGACACGGATTCAGACTCATCAATGATCAGGACCGTATTTTATTGGAAAGTTACGTATTGGGTTCTTTTGATGATCAGAGAAATATCTGTAATCAAATTGATCTGATCGCCATAAGGCACGAAAACTATGAAATCAGACAAGAAGCCGATGGCACCTTTGCGCTGCTGTTAAAGGATTATGACCAATATATTGCCCGCTGCCCGGAAAGCTTTTTTACTCAGGAAGGTGCTTCCGATAAGTTGGATGATATTTTGGATTATGTCAACAGTTTCAAAAACAGCAGCATAGCGCTTCAGAACAATATTTCTTACTTCCTGGAAGAAAGAAGAGAAGTTAAAGTTGATCAGGATTTCTATTCTTTGGGTATGTCTGTTATTATGCCGGCATGGCCCTCAAGATTCCAAAATTCCGATTTTAAGACCTTGCTTTGCAACGTATTCTGCGTAAATGCACCTGTGCATTTAGATATAAATTTCTACTGGCTGGAACATTCCGAAATGGAAGATTTTGAAAAGTGTTATTTCAGCTGGTTGGAAGAAAGAAACACACTTTATCCGCAACAACCTGCCTTGGATGATAAAGCTATGCTTGTTGTAGATTACCTTCAGAAAATTAAGTAAATTTTTTACATTTTTTTGCTTAAAAACCAAAAGAATATAAAAAAAATCATGCGTTTATTTTGGGAGTAGAATCTCTTCTTCTGAAATTGAAAATGTTAAAAAAATTGTTGCAACTTTTCCAGTTGAACCGGGTCCAAAAGTAAAAATTGGATAGATAATAGGCATTGTTTCTACTTTATTGATATCAATAATACTTATTTTGAAATATTTTAAACAAAATAAAATGAAATGGCAAAATAGGCACATGATTTGGTTTTAATTTGAATGACTTACAATTCTTTTAACCTCTCGAATTGAATAACACATAAAAAAACATCCTGATTGTTTTTTTTAACAGAATAAAATACCATGATAATTCAACAGACCTCACCGAATAAATTAAATCTTATGAAGAAATTACTATTTATTTTAATGTTTTTAATTGTTGGAATTTGCGCAAATGCACAAAATTCAATTAAATTTCGAATTAAAAATGCAGGATTTACTGTACCCGGCTACTTCAGTTCTTTCAAACCCTATGTCACTTATGACAAGGACAATCTTAGTGCCGCTAAATTTATCGGAATTGTGAATATAAATTCAATAAATACTAACAATACAGCCCGTGACAAACACCTGAAAGGTGCCGATTTCTTTGATGAAACTAAATATCCAACTATGAAATTTGAGTCTACCTCAGTTTCCTCTATTTCATCTACAAAAATAAAAGTAACCGGCACACTTAGCATTAAAGATGTTTCAAAAACAATATCATTTGAAACCACTGTCGGTGAGAAAAACGGTAAAAAGACATTTACCTCGACGCTATCTATCAACCGACTCGACTATAAAGTAGGGGAAAGCAGCATGACATTGGCCAATATCCTGAATATTGATTTGTATATTGAAAAATAAAACAATCAATTTAGAAGATCAAAAATAGATTTAAGCAGCGCATTGCGCTGCTTTTTTTGTTGTGTGCAAGCAAGTCAGCATTAGCTCCTTTTCTTATTTGGTATCATTCTGCTTATTTCCCAAAGGAAGGTTGGCATTTTCAAGATAAAATTATATTTTTGCTTGGTTTTGGCCATTCAGCCTCAACTACATGAGCAACTTTAGTACATTGAGTAAATAAAGCTGTTCGATCAATAAAAATCATCAGTCAATCAATTGTAAATTTGTTAAAAAATTATGGAAACTAAAGAGTTGAAGCAAGTGCTCAGCGGTGGAGAGTTCATTGTAAATGAGGTGGATCCCCGTTACATGTTCATTATGGATGACATGACAGAAGAACAGAACATGGTGCTCAATATGGTTCGCGAGTATATTGATAAAGAGGTAATGCCACATGCTGCCCAAATCGAAAAACTTGATATAGAACTGACTAAAAGCTTACTTCGTAAAGCCGGAGAATTGGGGATTTTAGGAACTGCGTTTCCGGAGGAATACGGTGGATTCATGCAGGATTTTGAAACCAACCTTGCCGTTACCGAGTATTTTGCAAAAACACGTTCTTTCTCTCTTTCTTATGGCGCTCATATCGGTATCGGTATGTTGCCAATTCTCTACTTTGGCACTGAAGAACAAAAACAAAAATACCTTCCATCCCTTATTGCAGGTGAGAAATTTGCTGCATATTGCCTAACAGAACCCGGTTCAGGTTCAGATGCATTGGCGGCAAAATCAAAAGCAATTCTTTCAGAAGATGGCCAACACTATATCCTGAACGGTCAGAAAATGTGGATTACCAATGCCGGTTTTGCTGATGTATTTGTTGTTTTCGCTCAGGTTGACGGAGACAAATTCACAGGTTTCATCGTTGAGCGCAATTGGGAAGGTCTCAGCCTTGGCGCTGAAGAGGCTAAAATGGGCATCAAGGGCTCTTCTACCCGTCAGGTTTTCTTCGAAAATGTCAAAGTACCGGTCGGCAATGTTTTGGGAGAAATTGGAAAAGGTCACAAAATTGCATTCAACATTCTAAATATTGGTCGTATCAAACTGGCAGCAGGCGTTTTGGGCGGTTGCAAAATGGTCATTGACCACTCAATTCAATATGCAAAGGAGCGCAAACAATTTGGCGTTTCTATTTCCACTTTTGGCGCCATACAACATAAAATCGCAGAACAGGCTATCCGCACTTGGGTAACAGAAGCTGCTTTACACCGTTGCGGTCGTGCAATTGACCACGAAGAGAAAAAACAAAAAGAAGCGGGCAAATCTTTAGGCGATGCCTTGTTGGGAGCAGCCGAAGAATACGCTATTGAATGTGCGATCCTCAAAGTACGCGGTTCAGAATGCCTCAACTTCACTGTTGATGAAGGATTGCAAATTTACGGAGGTATGGGTTATTCTGAAGAAGCACCTATGGCCGGCGCTTATCGCGACAGCCGTATCAATCGTATCTTTGAAGGCACCAATGAGATCAACCGTATGCTGACAGTAGACATGCTGTTGAAGAAAGCTATGCGCGGTCAGATCGACCTAATGTCTCCGGCTATGGCCATCCAAAAAGAATTGGCTTCAATGCCAACTTTGGGCGGAGAAAGCAGCGGTTTGCTCGAAACTGAGATGAACTATGTGCGCAACATGAAAAAATGTTTCCTGGCTGTAGCAGGTCTTACTGTTCAAAACCTGATGATGGAACTGCAGAAAGAACAGGAAATTCTGATGAACCTTTCAGACATGATGGGCGAAATCTACCTTTGTGAATCTGCTATCCTCCGTTGTAAAAAATTAGCGCTTGTAAAAGGCGAAGATTTCATCGGCGACCGTGTGGCAATGACTCAGGTATATATTAATGATGCCATGGAACGTCTGGCTTTCAGTGCCAAAAATGCTGCAGCTGCTTGGGCTGAAGGTGATAACCTGCGCATGCTGATGCTGGCAATCAAACGCTACACCAAACATGAATTTGTAAATACAAAAAAACTGCGTCGTCAGGTTGCTGAAACCCTTCTGAACGCAGGTAATTTCTGTTATAACGATTAGTATTGATTAAAATACATAAAACTTTAAAAACTTTATTAAATGTCTCTTCCGAACGGGGGAGACATTTTTTAGTTTTTATACAACCTTTACCAATATCCGTTTAACCCAGAATCTAGCTGTGACATAGTCTTCGCTATATTTTGGAAAAAAAAATAAGGGGGCATCCGATTGGACGCCCCCTCTAAAGTTTGGAATTCAGGTATTATTATTCTTTAACTACCTGCTTCACGATGAAACCTGCTTCGCCGGTGATGCGAACCATGTAAACACCAGAAGGAAGATCTGTTAGATTAAGTACAATGTTTCTGTCAGCTGTTTGATTCTTAACAGAATTAACCAATCTGCCCATTGCATCGAATACTTGAATTTCGAATACTTGTTCAGGAGCATTGATGCTGATGTTTACATAACCAGAAGTTGGATTAGGGAACATTTGAACATCGAGCATTTCGCCAGCTGCCTTAAAGGAAGAATATTCTTCTTCAGTAGTATTCTGCTCACCCATTTCACGAGCAGCTGTTACCGTACAGTTTCTTTCAGAGCATGAGCCTAAAGAAGCTCCGTTTCTCAAGTGAGCAGGAATAGAAGAAGCATTTACACAAAGCGTTCTTCCATTACGAGTACAGATTTCAACATTAAAGTTATTGCTCATGCCTGCACTGCAACGGACATCAGTTACACATACAGCTTATTTTCAGCATTGAAATGTTTTAGATATTCCTGTAATTTTTATATTTCTCGTATTAATTTGTCGTCAAATAAGAATGGTTGAAAAGCAATGACATAATGAGTGCCCAGGCAAAAATAAAATTATCTTATCACTTTTTTAAAACTGTAATCCATTGTGTCTTCAGTAGGACTTTTTTAGCTTTACGATTTCAACAAGTTTTATTATCTTTGCATTTTAAAACCAAAACAATCAATTTCTATGTTGGTACAAATGTTCAAATCAAAACTGCATCGCGTCACTGTTACACAAGCAGACCTCAACTATATGGGCAGTATAACCATTGATGAGGCGTTGATGGAGGCTGCCAATCTGTTGGAAGGAGAACGCGTACAGATTGTGAACAACAATAATGGTGAGCGTTTCGAGACTTATGTTATTCGCGGTGAACGTAATTCGGGAATAATATGCCTGAACGGTGCAGCGGCCAGAAAAGTACAGATGGGCGATATATGCATTATCATTTCTTATGCTTACATGGATTACGAAGAAGCCAAAACATTCAAACCTGCTACGATTCTCGTAAACGATAAAAATCAAATCCTGAATCCGGGAAATTAAATCTGAAACAGTGGCCGAAACAAAGATATCAACAGCAAACATTGTAAAATCTTTACTCAAATTCCTGCTCTTCCTTGGGGTAGGAATTGGTATTTTATACTTTGTCTATCAAAATCAGGAAGCAGGTTTTCAGAAAGAATGCGCCTTTAAAAACGAATTTGACTGCGAAGGCAAATGTACGGAAACTTCGTTGCTGAACAAGATGTTCAATGATTTTGCCGCTGCCGATCTTTTTTGGCTGTTAATGGTCTGTATTGCCTTTATGATCAGCAATCTCAGCCGCTCACTGCGCTGGGTTTTGCTCATCCGTCAGCTCGACGGCGGCGGAAAGTATCATCCCAAATGGTACAATGCTTTTTTTACCACTATGATCGGATATTTGGTGAATTTGGCCCTGCCCCGTGCCGGAGAATTTGCACGACCCGCTACATTGGCACAATATGAGAAACTGCCTTTAGATAAGCTTTTTGGCACTATTGTTACGGACCGAATCATGGATATGCTCATGCTGCTTTTGGTGGTCGGACTTACCTTTTTACTTCAGTTTCAAAATATTTACAATTTTCTAAGCGGGAAAGCAGCTGAACCACCCAAATGCAATATCCCCTTACCTGTTGCAGAATCAGGAAGTTCTATTCCTTGGGGTTGGGTTTTCATAGGACTTTTCATAATGGGTGTTTTGGGACTTGCCCTCATCTGGCTGCTTCGTGAGCGTCTTAGAAAATTGACCATTTATAAAAAAATAGAAGGTATGGTTTTCAACTTTGCAGACGGAATCAAGACAATTTTTGCATTGCGCAGAGGCGATCTGCTACAGTTTTTATTTCATACCATAGTTATCTGGACCATGTATTTCCTGATGACTTATCTTTGCTTTTTTGCCTATGCGCCAACTGCCAATCTGGGAATAATGGCGGCTTTATTGGCATTTGTCTTTGGTTCTTTCGGTATTCTTATTCCTTCTCCCGGAGGTATGGGTACTTATCAGATAGCGGTAACTGCAGCTCTTGTGATTTTTGGCATCGCCAAAGCTGACGCTTTTGCTTTCTCCAATATCCTCTTTTTCACTATCAACATTTTCTGCAATGTGGCATTTGGTCTGCTGGCTTACATTCTGTTGCCGATTTTGAATAGGAAAAAATGATGTGCGGATATGCGGATGAGGTGATGTGCGGATGTTGCCGGTTTACACAATTTGACAATTATTATAAAAAAAGTGTTGTTCAAAGTGATAAAAGAAAATGCGCCAAATATGTATTTCAAAATTGATTAAATAAAATCCGCACATCACCACATCCGCACATCACCACATTATTATAAGTTATGTTAATCGACACACACTCACATATATACGCGCCTGAATTTGATTTTGACAGAGATGCCATGATGGCTCGTGCATTTTCACAGGGCGTAGAAAAGATTTTCCTTCCCAATGTCGATCTGGAGTCAATTCCGCGAATGCTGGAACTTGAAGCCAAATACCCAAACAACTGCTTTGCCATGATGGGCCTTCATCCCTGTTCCGTTGGTGCAGATTACAAAGAGGTGCTGAAAACAATTGAAAGTTGGCTGAGCAGAAGAAAATTTGTCGCCGTTGGCGAGATCGGGTTGGATTATTATTGGAGCAAAGAATTTGTTGACGCACAGAAAGATGCTTTTCGAATGCAGTGCCGTTGGGCAATGGAGCTCGATATTCCCATTATCATTCATGCCCGCGATTCACTGGATGATCTCATCCAAATTGTAAGTGAAGAGAAAAAAGATGCCCGCCTCCGCGGAATTTTCCACTGTTTTGGTGGTACGCTTGAACAGGCAAAACAAATTATGGATCTTGGTTTTTGGATGGGCATCGGTGGCGTAATCACCTACAAAAAATCCGGACTGGATGATCTGGTAAAAAGTATTCCATTGGAATGGCTGGTACTTGAAACCGATGCGCCCTATCTTACGCCTGTGCCGCATCGAGGTAAACGCAACGAAAGCGGCTATGTCCGTTTTGTTGCAGAAAAGCTGGCAGAGGCTAAGGGTATCAGTTTGGAGGAAGTGGCCGGGGTGACGACTGAAAATGCGGAGAAAATATTTAAGGGCTTGTAATTTAGCTTTTTAATAATAATTTCATAAAATCTTTTCTAAAGGAATTTTTTCATCAACTTTTTGTTTGATAAACTTGCAAACCAAAGTTTATTATTATACATTTGT
Organism: Saprospira sp.; assembly: GCA_044349855.1. Classification (GTDB taxonomy): domain Bacteria; phylum Bacteroidota; class Bacteroidia; order Chitinophagales; family Saprospiraceae; genus Saprospira. The sequence continues at coordinate 704 of JBIKQC010000059.1, read as the reverse complement.
ACTTAATAATACCAGCCACGCTTCCCATCAGAACAGCGCACCCGGGCTGGTTTTCGATTTTTATATGGCAGGAAACAAATAAGAGATAATGAAATATAGCAAAATGCCTTTAACTGTTTCAGAGCAAATTCATAAACTTAAGAACAGAGGGTTAATGTTTGAAAATGAATTTAAGGCTCAAAGTTACCTTTCTAATATCAGTTATTATAGGTTAAGGGCATACACTTATCCGTTTCAAGACAACTCTACTGATGAACACCTTTTTACCAAAGAGATTGCTTTTGAACAAATTGTTGACTTATATTCATTTGATTCAAAATTACGTATGTTAATTTTTGAAAGTATTGAAAAAATAGAAATTGCTTTAAGAACTCAAATAATTTATCATTTTGCATTAAGATTTGGTAGCCATTGGCAATTAAAGCCTGAACTGTATAGAGATCCAATTCGATTTGCAGAACAACTTGACAGCTTGCAAAAAGAAATTGACAGAAGTAATGAGACTTTCATTGATCATTATTTTAACAAATACACAAATCCCTCAGAACCACCATGTTGGATGAGTTTAGAAGTTAGCAGTATGGGGCTTCTATCAAAAATATTTCAAAATTTAAAAAAAGGCCCTGAAAAAGAGACAATTACTTCAAATTTTGGTTTAAATGACGTCTCCATAATTGAAAATTGGATACTATGTTTTTCAACTT
>JBIKQC010000300.1:0-6244 GCA_044349855.1 Saprospira sp. | reverse complement strand
AATAATAGCGTAATTTGTTTTTGAACTGTCGCGACTCTGAACCAGATGATCCTTTGAATTCCAACGCCACACAATACGGGCGCTATCGGTTCCAATAGGTTCTATTTCCAAAATTGATTCGAAAAAAAGTACATCATTGGGGTCACCTGTGCTGTCTCTGCCAATAGAGATGGCTTCAGCAATTGGTTTGGAAAAAGCGACGAGGAGTAAGATATTACCATTGGGTAAAATTTCAAAATCATGATGAGACGTAGAATCATCACCGCTGCATCTATAGCTCCATAGCAGATCTCCCTCCCAGGAATAGCGTTCAATAATACCGCCAAGTCCGCCCATTGTCATTTTGTTATTCAAAATTCTGCCGCTACGGTAAAGGGATCCGTCGCTATGCAGATAAGCTGCCAATCCAGCAGGGTAATTGCAGTTCCAGGTATTGACCTGCCGACCGCAATTGTCTATAAGGTAGGTATTGAATCCACTTAACGGACTAAATAGCGTGTACCCATCCTGAGATTGAGGAGTGTTTAATAAAGTGCCGACTGTTAACTGTGCATTGATCTTACAAAGAAAAATAATCGCAAAAAATACAGATAAAACTGATCGCATAGCCTAAAATTTAGAACAAATATACATATAATATTCAAAATCAATGACCCATTCATTGATATGAAAGCATACAATGAATTCTTTTATAAAAATGACCTGATTTTTATAGGATTATTTGTAATTTTGCCCGCAATAGTACAAAATGCTTTCAAAAAGTCAAAATGGGGAAACTTGAGTGTTTTGGTACAATGCTTGCTTTCTCCAAATAAGTATCGGGCACCAATAGGATGAAAGCTTTTTAATAAATACCGTTTTACAAAAATAATTTGAATTGGAAAATATATTAAAATCAGCACAGACTTATTTTTTTAAAAATGATAAAAAATACATTTGTTCTCAGTCTTTGCCTTGTAGTATTGTCACAACTCTCTGCGCAAAAAAAGCAAATTACGTTGGAAGAAATTTGGAACGAATATAAGTTTTATTCCGAATCTCCTGAAGGTTTAAATTTTACAAAAGACGGAAAGTTTTATACCCGTTTGGAAACACAGCAGCAGCAGCACATTAATGAATACGATATTCGTACAGGTAAACAGACTCGTACAATCTATACTGCGAGTACCAATGCTAAAATAAGCAGTTATACTTTCAGCGATGATGAGAATAAAATACTTTTGGAATCGGACCCTGAACAGATTTACAGACATTCTTATAAAGCTAATTTCTTTGTTTATGACAGAGAAAGTAAAATTAACCAAAAAGTTTCGGAGAAAGGAAAACAAAGTTATGCCACTTTTAGTCCCAAAGCTGATAAAGTTGCTTTTGTTAGAGATAACAATATTTTTATCAAGGATTTGAAAAGCGGTACCGAGATTCAGGTAACTGCTGATGGCGAAGCCAATAAAATTATCAATGGAGCTACTGACTGGGTATATGAAGAAGAATTCAGTATCGAAAGAGCTTTTTTTTGGTCTCCTGACGGGACAAAGATAGCTTTTTTGAGATTTGATGAATCAAAAGTAAAAGAGTTTACATTAACAAATTATTTCAATGAACTCTATCCAAATGAATCAAAATATAAATATCCGAAAGCCGGAGAAAAAAATGCTGAAGTTTCAGTTCACATATATGACTTAGCAGCAAAAAAAACAAATAAAATAGAGGTTGAAGGAGAGGGTGATCAATATATTCCCAGAATTCAATGGTCCAATGAAGGTGAACTATGTATCTTTAGACTCAACAGATACCAAAATCATTTGGTAATTCTGAAAGCAGATAAGAAGGGTAAAACTTCAGTGATGTTCGAAGAGAAAAATAAATATTTTATTGACATTAACAACCACCTTACTTTTGTTGATAAAGATAAATTTATTTGGATGAGTGAAATGGACGGTTACAATCATCTCTACCTTTATGGTACAGATGGAAAAATGATTCGTCAGCTTACCAAAGGAGAATGGGAGGTTACAGATTTTTATGGCTTTGATCCCCTGAAAAAAAGAATATATTTTCAGGCTGCTGCTGAAAAATCAATGAATCGCGAAGTTTATTGGGTGAGCACTTTTGCTGATGAAAAAGTTAAACTAAGTTCTTCGACAGGTAAAAATGAAGCAGTCTTCAGCAGCAATTATCAATACTATTTTAATAACTACTCAACGGTAACAAAACCTCCAGTGCATGCTGTTTATGAAACAGAAGCAAACACCTTGGTAAGGGTAGTGGAAGATAATCAGAAACTGGTTAATCTGCTGGAGGAATATAAAATGGGGCAACACAACTATTTTAAATTCAAAAACGAAGAAGGAATTGAATTAAATGGTTGGATGATGTTACCCGATAATTTTGATCCTTCAAAGAAATATCCAGTATTTATGTATGTTTACGGCGGACCGAATACTCCGTCCAGTATAAACACTTGGGACAACGGTAACTATATGTGGTTCAGAATGCTGACTCAAAAAGGCTACATCGTAGCAACCGTAGATAATCGCGGAACTGAGCCCAGGGGTGAAAAATTCAGAAAATGTACCTATATGGAACTGGGAAAATTGGAAACAATTGACCAGATATCAGCTGCAAAATATTTTGGATCACTTGCTTATGTAGATAAAAACCGTATCGGTATTTTTGGATGGAGCTATGGCGGTTACCTTTCTTCCCTTTGTATATCCAAAGGAAATGAGTTTTTTAGAATGGCTATTGCTGTTGCACCGGTTACCAACTGGAAATGGTACGATACAATTTATACAGAGCGCTATATGCGTACCCCGGCTGAAAACAACAGTGGCTATGAAGATAATTCCCCCATCAATTTTGCCGACCGTATCAAAGGAAAATACCTTCTTGTTCATGGTATTTCCGATGACAATGTGCATTTTCAGCATGCTGCCGAAATGTCAAGAGTATTGGTTGAAAAAAATGTCGATTTCGAACAACTGTTCTATACCAATAAAAATCACAGTCTTCGAGGTGGTATGACCCGACTGCATCTCTACAAAAAAATGACTAATTTTATTTTGGAGCATCTCTAACCGTGACTCATAATTTTTATAAAAGAGGAAAGTTGATACCCAAAAGGTTCCTTTCCTCTTTTTTTTATTAAAGTTCTAGAGTTATGAAGAATCATATTACAACAGTAACAGCAAAAATGCGGGCTAATATTATTCAAAGCTGCTTGATTTTCATTTTTTTAATTTTGTCAGGTACTGCTAAATGTCAGCAAAAGTCAAATTATGGCGGTGTTTTTACACCAAAAGGAAATCTAAAGGCACTCATTGTTCCTGTCATATTTAAGGATGCCCCTTCCACTAATCTTAGTTTTAAAAACAAAGAACATTTCCTGCAGGGCTGGACCCTCAGTGATTCCTCCAAACTCCCCGATGCCGTTAACCCGATAAGCGGTGACTGCCCAAATTGGATGTATAACAGACCCGAGCATTTCGAAACGATGCAGGATAAGTTATTCATCAATGATTCCAAACTTTTTTATTTCGAATCGGACTATCAGTTCCGTTTTATGGCAGAGCTCTTCAAAGACAGTTCAGGCCGGCCGGCAGTGATAGAAATTGACCCGGATGGCGGCAAAGCATGGTCACATATGAACTATAAAGCCTTTGAAGAGATGAAGCGGATAAACCCGGGCTTTGATTTTAAAGATTTTGATACAAGAACTAATAGACCCAATTTTAAGTTTGATAACTCACTGAAACCGCAAGCTGACAGCATAGTAGATTATATCATTTTTATTTACAGATTCAGCCCAAGCTGGTCGCAATTTCCGGCAATAGGCATGAATGGCTGGCAGGGATCGGGTGGGGGATATGCCAGTCCCAGCGGCATTCAAATGGAGAAATTTAACGGATATAGTTTCTCGGAAGGTTTTACTATGATGTGGGGGTCCGGCGTTTTTGTGCATGAACTGGCCCATACGCTTTTTAATTCTCCGCATGTTTTTGGTTCGAACGGGACCGTAGGCGCTTATTTTTACAGACCAAGTATCAGTTGGGGTACCATGTCCACTATTCCAATATTCTACGGATTTAATTCCTGGGAAAGCTGGTATATGGGTTATAATGAAATACTGCATGATATTAATAATGAAAAAGATCTGGAACAGGGAAATGAATTTGTTCTAAACGATTATTACAGCAGCAGAGATGTACTCAGAGTGAAAATTCCATTCTCAGGTGGGCAGCACTTATGGATAGAACATCATGCAAAACAACACCCTTATGATGAGCATATTTGGAAAGGTTATGTTATCGACAAAGATACAATTGCTGAAACTCCGGCAGGCACCTACATGTACGTCGAATCTATTGCTGCTGACAGAGGAAACATTATAGCGGCACTGTCCGATATCTGTAACGGACTGAAACCACTGAATGCATCGGGAAACTACGATTATACTTATCTTGATGAGGCAGCCGAAAAAAATGCCTGGGGAAATAAACTGTATAAATTCAGACGGCAGAAAGAAAACCCGATTTCAGGGACAAACCCTTATTTCTTTTACCGTGCCGATTTCGACAAAGACGGAACCATAGCCTTTGATGGCAATACCAACGGTGCAAAAAATGAGTGCGAACCAATCAATAGGATCGAAATAGCAGACGGCACTTTTAAAAATTTTTACCATAATTTTGGAGTTTACAGTGAAAATGATAGAGAATTTAGCCGTACCCCTTCATTTCAACCGGGAGATCTGCTCGATATGGGTAGTAATCCCGCACTCACAAATTACCAACGCTATTTGGCCAAAAAGGCCAATATGGAGCCCATATTCCTTAACGGACTAAAAATAGAACTATTGAAAGGTACTGATAAACATTCCATCAAAGTTAAAGTTAAGTTTAAGCAGACAGAACTCAGGAACGATGTTCGTTGGACCGGGAATATTGTACTTCCGGACATTACAGAAGATTCTTTACCGGATCTCATAATCAATAATCGAGTAGATCTTTTGTTGGATAAAAGTGGAACAGTTAACAGGCACACAAAAACGGTAGACGGTGATTTCATTAATCCAACTTTATTCAAAATTCAAAAAGGCGCAATGCTCTATATGAAAAAAGGCAGCAGATTAGTTGTTGAGAAAGGTTCTGTATTGGAATTGGAGAAAGGATCCCGCTTCAAAATGGAAAAGAAAGCAAAACTCATTATAAAACCCGGCGCAAAATTGATACTTAATACTGTTGAAATTGAAAAAAATACAAAATCTTATGTAGTAATTCAATGACTTATATTTAAATTATGCCATCAAAAAGGCATCAAAAATCGTTATTTAGAATTATTCCAAATAAATAGAACATTTAATAAAAGCTATTTTCAGTTGAGCAGAATGTAAAACGAAATTTTATATTTGCAGTTGTGCTGTGGAATGCCTGTAATTTTGATGAAAAGTACATTGGGACTGCAATTTGGAATAATGTATTTTTAAATTAAAAACCGAGGGATAATTAACGGTGCAAAACTAAAAATCAATGTCCGTTTTGTGCATGTTTAATGACATAAGTTATTGAAAATGTACGAAATGTTGAATAATCTTTATTTGACAGAAGTAAATTTACAACCACATGACCTGGGGATTAATGATCGTATTAGTGCTTTTGGTGCTATTCATCTTTGCACTGCTGACCTTGGGCGAGGGATTGTTGAAAGTGGCTGCAAGCCAAAATGGCTTAGAAGCCGGCGACTATTCCGTATTGCCCAATAGTTTCAGTTCTTTGTTCGGGAGGGCCAAGAATAAACCCAAATATTTACCCGAAGGTGTCGAGGTAAAACACCTCAAACGCGGCTTCGATATCAATTTGGCCGGTGCTGCCGATTCAAAAGCCGGAGCGCAGAGTCTGCGTGTGAGCAATTACAGTATCAAGCCTACCGATATAATTGGTATGTCTCCAATTCCGAAAGTTCTTTTTGAAGTAGGAGCTCAAATCAAAGCAGGTTCGCCTTTATTTTTCGATAAAAAACGTCCTGAAATTATTTATGCAGCACCTATCAGCGGTGAGCTTATTGAGGTTCGCAGAGGTGAAAAACGTTTGATTTCAGAACTGATTATTCTGGCCGATCAAGGTGAGGTTCAATATCACAAACATGCTGACCTCCCTAATCCTTCAACAGCTACCCGCGAGGAAATTGTTAATTTCCTATTAGGAAGCGGTGCCTGGCCTTTTATTCGTCAGCGTCCTTTCGATCT
>JBIKQC010000222.1:0-7585 GCA_044349855.1 Saprospira sp. | reverse complement strand
CTGATACTCCTAAAGCAATTTTTGTCTCAACCTTCGACTCTGCACCTTTGGCACCAAATCTCAACCTTGCAGTTGAAGGCAAAGAAGCAGCATTCCGCAAGGGATTGGAAGTATTGGCAAAACTGAGTGGCTCAAAAGTTCATTTAGGTCTTAGCGCAAGAACAGAACCGGCTGCAGCTTATATTAACGCAGGAACAGTTGAAGGTGTAGAAACTCATTGGTTTGATGGCCCGCACCCAGCAGGAAATGTAGGTATTCAAATTCACCATATCGATCCCGTACTACCGGGTTCTACTGTATGGTATACTGATGTACACGGAGTAATACTTATCGGTACTCTTTTCAACGAAGGTATTTTCGACAGCGAAAGAGTAGTTGTACTTTCAGGTGCAGAATTCAGCAATCCCCGTTATGTAAAAGTTCACCAGGGTGCAAACCTTGAGCAGGTTCTTTCTGATCTGCCTGCTGATTTTAAAGAAGAACTGGTATGGACTAAGGATGCCGAAAGCGGTAAAAAAGTACAGAAACCAACTCAAGTGCGTACAATTCGTATTATTTCAGGCGATGTACTTACAGGTACACAGGTAGAGCGTAATTCTAACCTAAAATTCTACGATGATCAGATCACTGCTGCACGCGAAGGTAATTACTATGAAATCTTAGGTTGGCTGGTTCCACAAACAGGCCATCCTACACTTTCCCGTACTTTCGTCGGCGGTTTTTATACTGATTTGGAATATACAGCAGATACAAACAGCAATGGAGAAAAACGTGCTTTTGTAATGACCGGCGAATATGAAAGTGTATTGCCTATGGATATCTACCCACAGCATGTTTTCCGTGCAATCATGTGCAATGATATTGAAAAACTGGAAGGTTTGGGCCTCCTCGAATTGAGCGAAGAAGATGTTGCACTTTGTGAGTTTGTTTGTACCTCAAAACAGCCGTTGCAGAAAATGCTTCGCGAAGGGCTCGATTTATTGCGCGACAGCTAATTTTTGCTTTACCAATAAAGTCATTATTCTCTGAACCTGAGAAATTGAGTACTTTTTAATTTTAACTTTCCTATTTCAATATAATAATATGGCACTCATAGATTTTTGGAAAAGAATTGAGCCGAAAAAGGAGAATAAATTTGCACATGCTACCTATGATGCATTTTTTACTTTCCTTTTCAAACCCAATACAACTACTTTGGGTAAAGGCGTTCATATTCGTGATGCAATGGACTTGAAACGTACCATGATCATGGTCGTTATTGCTATGCAGCTCTGTTTTGTTGCCGGAACCATCAATATCGGCTATCAGCATTTTATTGCATTGGGTACCCACTCAAGTTTCGCTGAGGCGTTTCACCTTAAAGTGATTTTCGGTCTGGTGCAGATGCTTCCCATTTTTGTGGTAAGTATGGCAGTCGGTTTAGGAATCGAGTTTTATTTTGCCGCAAAACGCGGACATGCCGTGGAAGAAGGTTATTTGGTAACAGGAGCGCTCATTCCGCTCATCATGCCTCCCGATGTTCCGCTTTGGATGCTTACATTGTCCATTGTTTTTGCCGTTATTCTCGGTAAAGAGGCTTTTGGCGGCACAGGTATGAATGTTGTTAACATAGCTCTTTTATCACGTGTATTTATTTTCTTTGCTTATCCTACAGAAATTTCAGGTGATACTCCTTGGATTGCGGGGTTGGATTTGGAAAATAAAGTAGCGGATTACAGTTGGGCACACCTTATGTTCAATCCGCTTTTCGAAGCAATGGGTTGGACCACTTTTGAACAGGGACAGCCGATGGTAGCCAATTTCAGTGGAGCTACGCCTTTAGCCTTGGGTTATCAGGCGGGCTGGTCAGTTACTGACCCTGCAACAGGTGAAATTACAGGCGGTATCCTTTCTAAATACTCTGCTGCTCAGATGTGGTGGGGCGGCATTCCCGGAAGTATCGGTGAAACCTGTAAACCGGCAATCATCATAGGCGGTCTTATGCTGCTTTATACTCGTGTTGCTAGTTGGAGAGTAATGCTTTCTTTTGCTTTGGGCGTTGCATTCATGGGGTTACTTTTCAATGCATGGCAGGTTACAGCTTATATGAACGTTCCTTGGTATCAGCATTTTGGCATGGGCAGTCTGCTTTTTGCACTGGTGTTTATGGCAACAGACCCTGTTTCCGCGGCACAAACCAATCGAGGCAAATGGTATTATGGATTTTTTATCGGCGTCTTTGGTATGATGATCCGCGTTATGAATCCTGCCTATGCAGAAGGTTGGATGCTTGCAATACTCATTATGAACGTATTCGCTCCTTTGGTTGACCATTTCGTAATCGAAGGAAATATTTCTAAACGAATGAAACGAGCTAAACAATATGCAAAATAATATTAAAATCTATCTGTATGTACTGGTTATGACCAGTATTTCGGCTGCAGTTCTTTCGTTCCTTTACAATGTTTTGGACCCGCTGCAGGCAAAAAATAAAGAGGACGCCAAAAAAAGATCTATCCTCAATTCCCTGCCGAGTGTAAAGGCTGATATTGATTTTGATAAAACGGTTAAAATAACATTGTTGGATGCAAAAGGTAAGGTTATTTTTACCCAGAAAGAAGCTACAAAAACAGAAGACATCGATAAACAGATGGCTGAGTTGAATAAACGCGGTCAGGGTGTAAAATACGCTAAACTTATTGATGTAGATCTGGCACTAGAAGAAAAATTTCCGCTTGAAAAACGAATTTATCCTGTTTACAGCTATGTTTCAGCTGGAAAAACTACTCAAATTGTCAGTATTCGTGGTAGTGGTCTTTGGGATAAAATCTGGGGATTTATTTCTATGGATTACAAAGATGGAAAGTGGACAATCAGCGGGGTAAACTTTGAACATAAAGCTGAAACACCAGGTTTGGGTGCTGAAATTAAGGACAGCAAAGATTTCAAAGATCAGTTTAAAGGCAAGCAGATTTATGATGATGCCGGAAAATATGTTTCTGTTGCCGTTGTTAAAGTACCTAAAAACAAAAATTGGGAAGTCAAAAGTATCTCCGGATCTACTGTTACATCAGTAGGGGTTTCAGAGATGATGATTCGTGGTATCTCTTATTATTTGCCTTATTTGAACGCTGTTTCAGGTAAAGCCTTGACTGAGAAAAAATAATTTAAGAAACTTCTAAATAGAAATTATTATGGCAACCGAAACTAAAGATGCGATTTTTGGTAAGAAGGAAAGAGGACTTCTTCTTGATCCAATCAATGATAATAACCCTGTAACGGTTCAAATCTTGGGCGTTTGCTCAGCTTTGGCAGTTACTTCTCAGGTTTATCCTGCATTAATTATGGCCTTGGGCGTAACTTTGGTTACAGGATTTTCCAACCTTGTTACTTCTGCACTCCGCAAAACGATTCCGGCCTCTATTCGTATGATTATTCAGCTGCTTATCGTTGCTGTATTGGTGCAGGTAGTGGAAATGCTCTTGGGTGCTTTTGCGTACAGTGCTTATGAAATGCTTTCAGTTTTCATAGGTCTTATTATTACAAACTGTATTGTAATGGGTCGCTTGGAAGCTTATGCTATGGCAAATAAACCTTGGCAATCTTTCCTTGACGGTATCGGCAATGGTTTGGGTTACGGATTTATTTTGGTGGTCATGGCGGTAATCCGTGAACTGACTGGTAAGGGTTCTTTTATGGGATGGAGAGTATTACCGGCTGATGTTTATACTGTAAATAATCTTATGGTATTGCCTTGTGCCTCTCTTTTCCTGATAGGAATACTTATTTGGATTCAGCGTAGCGCTAATCGCAAATTGATTGACGTATCTTAATAAACAGATTCTCTCATAAATCATAAAATATTAAAAAATATAAAGCTATGGGCGATATATTAAATGTGTTTATAAAAGCCGCTTTTGTCGACAATATGATTCTTTCCTACTTCTTGGGAATGTGTTCATATCTGGCGGTTTCAAAAAGTGTTAAAACTGCAATCGGTCTAGGTATTGCTGTAGTATTTGTATTGGCAATTACTACTCCGGTGAACTGGCTAATCGATTTCTTTCTTATGAAAGACGGCGCAATCATACCCGGTGTTAATCTGGTTTTTCTTCGCCTTATTCTATTTATTTCCACAATTGCAGCATTGGTTCAATTTGTTGAAATGGTCGTAGAGAAAGCATCACCTTCTCTTTACAATCAGTTGGGTATCTTTCTTCCGCTGATTACCGTAAACTGTTCTATCCTGGGTGCTTCACTGTTCATGGTTTCCCGCGAGTATAATTTCGGACAATCTACTGCTTTTGGTATCGGTGCAGGTGTGGGATGGGCCTTGGCAATTATTGCCTTTGCTGCAATTCGTGAGAAGTTAAGAACTGCTGCAATTCCCGCCCCTTTACGCGGACTTGGAATGGCCTTTATTCTTACCGGTCTTATGGGTATGGCCTTCATGGGTTTCATGGGCATCAATCCGGGTGATTATATTAAATAAGCCGAATTTATTTTATAAAATAAAAATATAGACAAATGTTAGTCGTATCAATTATAGTTTCGGTTATCGTCTTTTCCTTGGTAATTCTCTTGCTTTCAGCCGGTCTTATAACGGCACGCAAACAGCTGCTTCCATCAGGCGATGTGAAAATCTCTGTGAATGGGGGTGAAAAGGTTTTGACTGTAGCATCCGGTTCCACTTTATTGTCTGCACTATCTAATGAAAATGTGTTTCTGCCTTCTGCCTGTGGTGGTGGCGGTACCTGCGCTATGTGCAAATGTCAGGTTACAGCAGGCGGCGGAGAAATACTTGCGACAGAGCTTAATCATATCAATCGGAAAGATGCTCAGGATAACTGGCGACTTGCTTGTCAGGTTAAAGTTCGTGGTGACATGGACATCAGAGTACCTGAAGAAATTTTCGGCATCAAAAAATGGGAATGCGAAGTAATATCCAACTACAATGTTGCAACCTATATCAAAGAATTTGTGGTTAGAGTACCTGAACCTGTATCTTTTGAAGCAGGTGGATATATCCAAATTGATGTACCGGCAGGTATCGAAGTAAACTATAAAGATATGGATATAACTTCCCACCCTCGAATGGGCAAAAAACCTGATGAGTTTGAAAAAGAATGGAATGATAAAGGAATCCGTGATTTTGTCATGAAGAATAATGAGACTATTTTTAGGGCATATTCAATGGCTAACCATCCAAAAGAAGCTGAAGAACAGCAGATTATAATGCTGAATATTCGTGTCGCACATCCAAACCCAATTTTTGAAAAGGATAAAGATGGAAAAAGAGTATTTAAAGGTTATATGAATGTAAACCCCGGTGTTTGTTCTTCTTTCATCTTTAACCAAAAACTCGGCGACAAAGTAATGATTTCCGGACCTTATGGTGAGTTCCACATTAAACCAACCAAAAAGGAAATGCTTTATATCGGTGGTGGTGCAGGTATGGCTCCATTGCGTTCACATTTATTCCACCTTTTCCACACCCTCAAAACTACCGATCGTAAAGTATCTTACTGGTATGGTGGTCGTGCCCCGGCTGAGTTGTTCTACATAGAGGATTTTAGAGAAATTGAAGCTAAGTTCCCTAACTTCAAATTTTATGTTGTTCTTGACTTCGATCCCCAAGATCCAAATTGGATTGAGAAGAAAAGCATTGACGATGAAAATGGAAACTGTTTCTTTGGCTATGTAATGCCTCAGTTGGAAAAATATTATCTTAATAATCATCCAGAGCCGGAAGAAATTGAATACTATTTCTGTGGCCCTCCGGGCTTGAACATGTCAATTATTAATACACTTGACAGATTGGGAGTTCCAAACGAAAATATTTCATTTGACGACTTCGGCGGTTAATTCTCTGCTAAAAATGACAAAAAACGCTTCCCAAATCGGGAAGCGTTTTTTTGTAGTTCTATTTTTTGTAGTTCTATTGTGTTGTCGAAGACGCTAAAGTTACTGTTATCTACAATACTAAAGGCTTTACATTAGCCGCATAGCAGTCACCTGTTTGTGGTTGAATTCTGATGGTCGAATTTAGAACTGTCTGCATTTCTGTCGAACATTCATTGTCCCCCATTACCCGAAAGGTATATTTGGTAAGTTTTCCATATCTGAACTAATCAGGCCAATTCTTCTTTCAATTCTGCCATCGTGATGTAATTATGCGAAGCATCATAAACGGCCTCTCCGTTTTTTACCAAAATTAATTGAGGTGATTCATGATGCACTTTCAACAGTTCAGCAACAGCATTTGAAACCTGTCGGAAAGCAATCAAATCCAAATAATACATTTCAGGACCTTCTCCCGCAGGGAAATCCCAGCCCCGCTCCATTCGGTTCAAGGCAGTACTACTTATTGAACATCTTGTGCTATGTTTGAAAATTACAACAGGCAGGTCAAATGAACGTTTTATAGCTGCTTCAAGCATATCAATACTTTCCAGATTTTTCCAAGGCAGTTTTGAGCTGCTTTCGTTTTTGGCTGAGTTGAAAATTTTGTCGAATAAACCCATATATGAATTAAAAATTGATAATTAAAAAATTAAGAATTTAACTGAGCGAGCTGTTTTATTAAAAATTTAGAATTTGACAGAGCGAGTGCTATTTTCTACTTTAAATTCTTTTGGAAGTGATGAATATTGTTCAAAATTTTAAAAATCTCATTTGAAATTGGATAGATAGCATCAAACTCATTTTTTGTTAAATAATTTGTAGCATGTAAAAGTTCCAACCAATATAGAGTTTCATTACATTCTTTTAAAGAAATAATTAATTTATGTATAAAATCAGGAGTATTTGCCCTGAAAGTGCTTCCTGTAAATTTGCGCCTCTATAGAAGTGCCTGATTTTAATAATTGTTTACTCATTATAAATTCTACCCTATTTTGTAGTAATTCATAGGTACGGACAATTTCAATAGCCAAAAGAAAGCTTTTGTCTTTAATAATATTGTTTTTCATAGTCCAGTGTTAATTTTAAAGCCTGAATTTCCTTGCTTTCAGATCCGGACTTGGGGTAATTTTCAATTTTAAATTCTTAATTTATTAAGTTCCCCATTTGAAGCAAAAAGTTTATCAACAGCTTCTTTCGTTTTTTTATCCACCTCCAACGCTGGCGCATGATGCGGTTTTATTCTTGCATCAATAATTAAAGATCCGGTACAGCCCCAATGTTTATGTTCAAAAAAGCTTCCTACACCGTGTAAATCATGCGAAGGATTTGATCTCGTAAAGGTTACCCAAACAAAATTGTTAAGCGTTTGAGCTGTAAAGCTGCTGTCATCTACCAAAAGAATCAATGGAATCTGCTTCATTTCATAACGCTCGAGCGTACTGATCAAATGTCTAATATCTGATGTAGCCTCATGCTCATCAGAATAGGCTTTGGTTTTAACCGCTAAAATACCGGGCTGAACAAAGCGGGGCTCAGAAAACCCGTCCGGCAGACTGAAGCCCGAAGGCAATTCAGTGCTCAGCTCCCTCAATTTTTCTCCGCAGCAGGCCATGATGACTTTTGAACCCTCATTCCATCCCGATCCGGAATAATCCAGGGTGTCAATTGTAGTTTTGGTTTGAAAATGCAGGTCTCTGCGCCA
>JBIKQC010000058.1:0-13844 GCA_044349855.1 Saprospira sp. | reverse complement strand
TTGGCGACCCTGAAGTTTGACAGTACCAATGTACTCATCGGAGATCAGCTGCGCGGGTCTATCATCGTCAATGCCCCACAGGGTAAGGAAATCAGCTTTCCGACCGCTTCTGAATATTGGAAAGGCAAGAATATAGAAATTTTCAACCTCTCCAACCCCGAAAAATTAAATGCAGAGGGTGGAAAACAGATTGTAAAACAGGCAATTTCGCTCATTTTTTGGGATACAGGAACTTATATACTTCCAGCATTACCGTTTGGCTATATTAATGGCGACAAAACTGATACCATCTTTACAAAGGAAATTTCTATCAGTGTCAGTTATCCCCCCGGAGTGACCGGCGACAGCACCTATATGGCACCAATAAAACCAATTTTGGAGGAATCCAAGACTTTTTGGGATTATATCATGGACTTTCAGTCTGTCTTTATCGGGGTTTTGTCATTTCTGCTCATAGCAGGTTTGGCTTACTTTGTATTCAAAATGCAGAAGGCCGCTGCCGCAAGACGCGGCAAACTCAGTCCCGAAGGGAAAGCCCTCAATGAACTGCAAAAATTGCTTGACCGGGATCTTATTAAAGTTGGGCAGTTTTCCGAATACCATGAAAGTATTTCCTGGATAGTGCGTGATTACCTTCATGAAAGATTCAGAATAAAAGCATTGGAGGCCATTACCTCCGAAATTCTGGAAAGTGTTAATAATGAACACATGAGCGATGCGCTAAAAAGAGATTTAAAGGAACTGCTGGAAACAGCCGATTTGGTAAAGTATGCTAAAGCATCGCCTTTGGCCTCCGCCAATGAATTTGCCGCTGATTATATCAGAAAGCTTGTAGCAGCTACTTTGGAAAAGTTAAATGAGGAGAAGAGTTCGAATAAAGATAAAAGATAAAAGATAAAAGTTTAAAGATAAAAGAACGAGCTATAATTTAAACGCAAAGTTTTGAAGGTATTCACTTCCTGTTCCTTCGGTTAGCAAAGAACACAAGATGATTCAACTGGATTTCTTCAAGTTTATTAAGATTTATCATGTTAAGAAAAAGCAGATTAAAAAGTTTATTTTCAACTGTATGCCTTTCTGATAATCTGCCTTCTGACAATCTGAAATATAAATAAAGTCCGTCAATGACCGTTTTAGAAAATATAGTATTTGCACATTTCTGGTTTCTGCTCCTGCTGCCAATAGTGCCGGTGTTGCTTTATCTGCGGCATCGTAAGAAGTACTATGCCGAAGTTCGGCTGTCTTCGACAATGGGCTTTCAAGGGGTTAAGACCTGGAAAACCAGGCTGCGCCCTATGTTGCTAATATTACAGGTGATTGCCATTTCTGCTTTGATAATAGCACTTGCGAGACCGCAGTCCGTTTTAAGAAAAGAAAATATTAACGCCGAGGCTATTGATATCATGCTATCAATGGACGTTTCAACCTCCATGTTGGCCAAAGATTTTGAAGCTGACCGACTCGATGCTTCCAAAAGGGTGGCGCAGGCCTTTGTCGATCGTCGTAAATATGACCGTATCGGCATTGTACTCTTCGGAGGTGAAAGTTTTACCCAATGCCCGCTCACAACAGATCATGCCATTGTAAAGCAGTTTTTGGCAAACGTTCAATGCGGACTTATTGCTGAGGGAACAGCGATTGGTCTTGGACTTGCCAATGCAGTCCGTCGTTTGCAGAAGAGTGAGGCCAAAAGTAAGGTGGTCATCCTTCTTACCGACGGGGTAAACAACTCCGGCAATGTGCCGCCGCTTCAGGCTGCCGAAGCTGCCAAGAAATTTGGTGTAAAAGTATATACTATCGGTGTTGGAACAAGAGGCAGAGCTAAAGGACCGGTTGCCCGCAAACCAAACGGAGGCTTTGTTTACGGTTGGGTAGATGTGGAAATTGACGAAGAACTGCTGACGGCCATTGCCAAAGAAACCGGCGGTCAATATTTCCGGGCTACTGATATGGCTTCTTTGGAAGAGGTTTATGCCGAAATTGATAAAATGGAGCGCACAAAAATTGAGAAATCAACTTTCCGCAGAAATCGCGAAGAGTTTCACTGGTTTGTACTCCTGGCAGTTTTGTCTGTTTTCCTTTATCTGATACTGTCAAATACCATTTTCAGAACAATTGTTCAATAATCATTTGTCTTAACTTTTAATATTAATATGGATTTCGAATATCCGTTCATGCTATTTCTTTTGCTTTTTGTGCCGGTGCTGCTCTTCCTCTTTTGGTTGGCATTGCGCCATAACAAAGCTATGCGTGAACAGTTCGGAACTTGGGCCGTCTTACAGCGACTTGTACCTGATTTTTCTCCAAAACGCAGTCCGCTGAAATTTGGATTGGTGCTGACTGCCTATGTACTCTTGGTCATAGCTGTAGCAAATCCACGTATGGGCAGCCTTACCCGAAAAGTTAAAAGAGCAGGTGTTGACGTATACATCGCTCTGGATATTTCCCGAAGTATGTGGGCCAAAGATGTGACGCCAAAAGGAATGGACCGCATGGAAAAGGCCAGACTTTTTGCCATGAAACTTATTGACGAATTGCGCGGCGACCGTGTAGGACTCATATTTTTTGCCGGAGAGGCTTTTGTACAAATGCCGCTGACATTGGATTATTCTGCTGCCAAACTCTTTCTGAATGAGGGCTTGGGCGATTTTGAAATAACGCAGGGTACTGTTTTTGAAGAAGTAATCGGCATTTCGGTAAAGACCGGAAAAAATCCGGAAAATGATGGCAAGATTAAACAGAAAGCACTGGTCATCATCAGTGATGGCGAAGATCATGACAAAAAAGGCACAAAAGCTGCCAAAGAAGCAAAAAAACAGGGTGTGACAACTTTTTGTATAGCAGTAGGCTCTACCGAAGGCAGTCCAATTCCCACCAAAAGAAATGAAGATGGCAACTATCACAGCGATCAGAGCGGACAGATTGTGCGGTCAAAAGCTGATAAAGTTTGGTTAAAACAGATAGCAACCGCAGGGGCTGGCAAATTTTTTGATATTGACGAAGGTAATGCCATTTTTGCTAAACTGAAACGCAATCTCGAAAAGTTGGAAAAAGAAGAATTTGACGAACAGTCTTTCGACGAATTTGAAACTTATTACCAATGGTTTGTTTTTCTGGCATTGGCTTTACTAATAGCTGAATTTATGATCAGCTACAGAAAAGAACCTGCTAAGGCAGAAAAAAATAAAGAACATTCAAAAGAAAAATCCCTTGAGGAGACTGTAACTGAATAACGTACAGTTTAAGCATTACTACAGCTATGAATAAAATTTGCTACATCATTTTACTGGGGCTTTTGCCGATGCAGTCTATGTTTGCTCAGGACGAGCATCGCGGACTTATTGACGGTAACAGCTTTTTTGCAAATAAAGACTATGACAAAGCGGCGGCTGAGTATGAGAAAATCATTCAGGTGAATAAAAATTCCGTAAAAGGTCAATATAATCTGGGTAATGCCCGCTACGAAAAACAGGAGTATGAAAAAGCAGTTGAAAACTACAAAGCTGCTATAGCATCGGCATCGGATGATAATACTAAAGCAAAAGCATTTCACAATTTGGGCAATGCTTATGTCAAAAAAGAAAAATACGAGGATGCAGTGAATGCCTATAAAAGTTCATTGCGTCTGAATCCTGTCGATTTGGATACTAAACACAATCTGGCACAGACGCTTAGAATGATTCAAAAAAATCAACCTCCTCCCCCACCACAGGACAATAAAGAAAACAAAGAAGATAATAATCCGCCACCTCCTGAGGAAGAAACGCCAAAGGATGAACTTGACCGGATGATGGATATGATGGATAATGAGGATAAGAAAACTCAGGAGAAAAAACAGAATCCGCCATCGAGAAAAAGAAAACCGGAAAAGGACTGGTAGGAAATTAGGTTAGGAGACTTTAAGATTAAGAGATTTTAAGACTTTTTTATTGGACTAATTTCTTTGGTATGAATAAAAAAAATATTTGTACCTGATATTATAAAAGGGTGTGAATAATTAGCTCATCCGCATATCTTCACATCCGCATATCCGCATATCAAATTTCCATAACTAATATCTTATTTATTAACACAATCAAGGATTGCACCATGAGAAAATTATTATTTTGTCTGTGGAGTATTGTAGCCCTTTTTGGACCTTTAAATGCTCAGACCGAAGAACCCGTTCTGCGGGTAAAAGTTCAGTATGACACTGTCGGACTTGAAGAGGCTTTTCGGATAGAATATATTTTCGAAAATACTCCATCCGTCAATTTTCCAACACCTGTTTTTGAAGGCTTTCAATTGTTGCAGGGCCCCTATCAGAGCAGTCAGTTCAAAAATGTTAATGGGGTAAGCAGTTCATCTGTTTCCTTTAGCTATGTACTGCAGGCCGATGCTTTAGGTCCTAAAGTAATAGCCGCGCAGAAAGTTTATATTAACAATAGCAGCTATACTACACCCGAAGCGGAAATTGTTGTCGTTGAGGAAATCAATAGGCAAAACCTGAGCCAGAGCAGCCCATTTGATATGCCATCATTCGGTTTTGATAATGGCATGATCGAAAAATTGCAACAGCAACAGGAGGAGATGATGAAAAGGCACAAGGATTTGCTGGAAAATCCCGACAGTTTTTTCAACAACCCGAATGATTTTTTCAATTTCCCAAGACAATTCGGACCCGATATAAACGAGATGTTCAAAAATTTCGATAATTTGTTCCAGTTTAAGATGCCGCCTGTGCAAAAACCACAGAAACCGGCTGACAGAACCTATAAGTTGTAAATTACAAATACTAACATCTCCTAGCTCACAGACAGCAATGCGTTACCTGATCGGCATTTTCCTTTTATATTTCGCCCTATGTGCCAATGCACAGCAGGTCGTCTTCAGGGCCGACTGCAATGCCAAAGATGTAGTAGTCGGCAACCCATTCAAAGTTTCTTTTGAATTACAAAATGCTGATATCCGCAATATCAATTTTCCAAATTTTGAAAAAGATGGGTTCACTGTAGTGAATGGCCCTATCAATGAATCAAAATATATGAGTGTCAACGGAAAATCAAATTATTCCGAGGCCTATATTTTTATTCTAAGTCCCAAAAAGACAGGAAAGTTGACTGTTGGAGAAGCCAGGGTAGTAACGTCAAAAGGAAAAACCTTGACCACTAAAACTTTCACAGTCAATTCTGTCGCCGGAAACAACAGTTCTGCCTCAGGTGATGAACATAATCTTCCGGCAAGCATTGCGGGCAAGGTCATTTTCCGAATGGAACCTTCTACTACAGAAGCCGTACCCGGAGAACAGATACAGCTCAATCTGAAAGTTTATACTCAGTTAGACCTTACCAGTATTGAACTGACAAAGGAGCCCAAATGCCAAATGATAGATCTTTTGCCACTCTCCTATTACGATCGGGAAGCCAGGGTTGATGTACTAAACGGCAGGCAATATGCCACTAAGATTATATACAGCTTCAGTTTTTTTGCCTCAAAATCAGGGACATTGGAAATAAGTCCATCTGCCGTTGAGATTTCTATGGGCAGAAACTCAGCTTCCAATCCTTTTTCGAAGTCGCAGCTATATGAATTAGTCAGTAACAGCGTAAAAATAAATGTTAAGGATTTTGATAATGCACCTAAAACATTTACCGGTGCCGTCGGGCAATATGAAATGTTTGCCAATATTGAAAAAACAAATATTACAACAGATGATGCACTTAAGATATTAATAACAGTCAGCGGTGACGGCGATATTAAAAAAGTACTGAATGCCCCTATTCTTTTCGGAAAAAAGGATGGTGAACCTTTCGAAATTTATCCGCCCAAAATAAGCGAAAAAAGTAAGGAATCCAATCTGGGTCTTGAAGGCATCAAAGACTTTGAATTTACCTTAAATCCACAGGATGTGGGCGACTTTGAAATACGTCCTACATTCACCTATTATGATATAAAAAGCGACCGTTTTGTCACTATCGATACCCTCATAAAAGTTCGAGTTATTCAGGGTAAACGTCAGATTAGTAAAACCAATAATCTTGATAAAGAAGAGGCTTCGAACTCAAAAGAAAAAACAATTTCCTTCACAGAGCCTATTTCAAAAGCTGTCTGGCATCGTTCTTCAAAACCGTTTTTCGGATCCTTTTTGTTTTGGGGATTGGCACTTACCCCGATTATACTGTTCGCAGGATTGGCCGGCAGCAGGTTTTACCTGCAGCAATACATGATCATGGCAGCTAAAAAACGGGAAAGAACCAAGGCCGAACGTGAGTTGGAAGAAGGCTTGCAACAGGCAGCCGAGCATCTTAAAGCATCTGATCAGGGCGCATTTTATCAGTCAATTTCTGAAATTTTCAAAAATTTTCTGGGCAGCAAACTGGGTATCTCAAAAGCTGAACTCACTAAAGAAATCCTGGCCGAAAAACTGGAAGGGAAAGTGGATGACGAGCATATCCGTTCCCTTACCCGCATTCTAAAAATATGTGAAGTATCTGTATTTGCAGGACAAAATAACAATCAGGCCATGCAGCGCATCTATGATGACAGTCGCGAACTATTGAATATTTTTGCAAAATCATTGTCATAATCAATTCCAATTTTATATGCGTCTGCAAATCATCAGTTTACTGGTTTTCTTTCTCTGCCTTTTCTTTACTGTAAAAGGACAGGAAGTCAATTATGCCGATGATTACAGCAAAGGAATGGAAGCTTACAACAAAAAAGATTTTCCCAAGGCTGTAAAATTCTTTGAAAGTTCGCTCAGCGGTCCGATGAAATCGGCACAGGCATATACCAATCTTGGCTTGGCTTATCATAAAGTCGGTGATATAGGCAAGGCTATACTTAATTTTGAACGTGCCTTGCGACAGTCTCCGGGCTATTCACCGGCCAGACAGAATCTTCGTGCTGCCCGACAACTCATAGATACAAACGTAAAAGAACATAAGGCGTTTTGGCTGTTCAAGGCTTGGGAGGCTTTGGCACTCATGCTAACATCCCGTACCTGGAGTATTATGTTTTATCTGCTGTTATTCATTGGTTCGGCCGCACTGCTGTTTTGGTATATCAGTATGAATGATAAGCATAAATTTATTGGTATCAGACTTGGTCTTGGATTTGTAATTCTTTCATTAATACCATTCGCTGCTGCAGGCACAGCTTCCACAGAGGAATACAACAGCAATTATGTCATTGTTGTGGGGGTTCAGGCCGGCGTTCGTACAGCACCGGGATTGGATGGCGAAGATATCATGGTCGTTACCTCCGGGGTAAAAGCCAGGATAACAGAACAGATGGGCGATTGGTACAGAGTTCGTCTCGAAAATGGCGTATTGGGATGGGTGCCTGCTAAAACTATCGAGCGCATTTAAATTATTATGCATTCTATTAATCTAAAAAATTGCTTATCTTGTCCTTATTAAGAATGATTTTTTTCTGATAAAGTAATTTTAATATTTATCCTTTTGTTGGCTACAATATTCATTATTTCACTTCGGAAACTTTTATCAGGTTTTATTAGCATACCCTCACATGAAAAACAGAATAGTTGCTGCCGTACTCGCCTTTTTTGTAGGTGGCTTTGGTGTCCATAAATTTTATCTCGGGAAAACATTTCAGGGGATAATCTACCTTATTTTTTCGATGACATTTATCCCCTTTTTTATTGGCGTTGTTGAAGCAATTCAATTATTTACAATGACGGATGATGATTTTGATGCAAAATACAACCTGTCGAGAGAAGGCAGATTGCTGACAAAAGAACGCTATGAGCTGGAGAGGGAAAAGCTGAAAGTTGAAAGATTAAAATTGGAGAGTGAAAGGCTTATCGCTGAAAAACATCTCAAAAAACAAATTCCGGTAAAAGCCATCACAGGAGAACAGGCCGACGAATTAGCCGCCTGGCACGACTTATTGGAAAAAGGTATTATCGATGAAACTCAATATGAAGAAAAGCGGAAAATTATTTTGGGTCTAGTTGATTAGACATCTTAATAAATATACTTCTATGGCCGATGCAGCGATATTTCGGCCATTTTTATTAAAATTTTGATTGTATGGGCTCCCATTCTACGCTCACTGAATCGGGTATTGGAAGTAGCGTTTCGGGAACGACACCACCAAATACAGCTTTATCTAAAACCAGTCTTTTTAAAGAAGGCAATCTGCCCAACCAATAAGGAAGTATTTTTAAATTTGGATTTTTCGACAACTCCAACACTTCCAAAGCCGAAAGATGCTGAAGGCTGTCAGGCAGAAATTCCAAGAAATTATTGTGAAGATTCAGCGACTTGAGTTTTGTGAGATTGCCAATTTCTGGGGGAATGCTCCTTAGCCGATTGTGTTTTAGATTTAAACTGCGCAGATTGCTGATATGGCGAATTGTAGCCGGAATCTTTTCCAACTCAATTTCCTGCAGCTCAAGAATGCCCAAATTTCTAAAAAAACCAATTTCCTCCGGTAATTCTTTGATTAAGATATTCTCTTCTATGGTCAAAGTCAATACCATTCCCAAAGGATAAAGCAAATTTTCCATTTTTGCATCTGCCCATTGACCCAATTTCGGATGTAGTTTTGATACTGACAGGATGCTTTTAATACCTTCCTCAATACTCGTAAGATCCAATTCATTGGCTTCGGCAAGTATTAGTGCCAACTCCATTTCTTCCCGCTCTCCGCTGAGTAAAAGCATTTTTATTTTTTCTAAATCCCTATCTTTCGAAACTTTGTCCATTTTTGCTTGGTTTTAATTTCTAATTCCTAATTTTACAGGAAGATAAAAGATTAAAGATTAAAGTAGAAAGATAAACTTTTATCTTTTATCTCAACAAACGCAGGTTGAAACCCGCGGCTCTAGTGGTATTTGCTTCGGAAGACTAAAGTCTTTCCTTCGCCTTTGGTCCAGGGTCTTTTTTTCTTTCTAATTATAGAGCTCGCTCAGTTCGGTTCTAGAAAACAAAAAAACGGGACTTTTAACTTTAAACTTAAGGGTTGAGCTTTGCGCACTTTGCGTTAAATCTTCGCTCCTTTGCGGTTAAATTTAGATCATTTCTTTAATCTTTCAACTTTTATCTTTCATCTATAATGAAACGCATACTATCAGCCATACAGCCTACTGGCGAAATTCATTTTGGCAATTATTTCGGAGCTGTTCAAAACTGGGTCAGACTTCAGGATGAATACCATTGTGTTTACGGTGTGGTAGACTATCATGCAATGACGATGCCCTACAATCCTGCAAAACTTCGGGAAAATACCTGGGACATCCTTTTCAGTCTGATGGCGCTTGGCGTAAAACCCGATAACTTATTTATTCAGTCATTGGTACCTGAACATACTGAGTTGGGTTGGATTTTCAACTGTTTTTGTTCTTATGGCGAACTCACCCGAATGACTCAGTTCAAAGATAAAAGCGATCAGGTTAAAGAAGGGGACAAAGATGCCTTTATTTCAGTCGGACTCTTCGATTATCCTGTCTTACAAGCCGCAGATATCCTCATTTACCGTGCAGATTATGTCCCTGTTGGTAAGGATCAGGAACAGCATCTTGAATTGGCCCGCAATATTGCTACCCGTTTCAACAATACAGTAGGAAAAGAGTACTTTGTACTGCCCGAAGCACTTTATTCAGAAGCATTGAAGATACGTTCTTTGGCCGACCCTACCAAGAAAATGAGTAAAAGTCTGGGAGATCGTCATTATATCAGTGTTTTTGAAGAAGAGAAGGCCCTGCGCAAAAAAATTGGCTCAGCGGTAACCGATATGGGCGATGAACAGAGTCAGGGCATCATGAGCCCCGGCGTTGAAAATCTCTTCATCATGTTAAAAGCAGCAGGTAAACTGGAATTGCATGAGCAATTAATTGGCCTTTATCAGGATCCCGAAATAAAATTGTCCTATAAGGATTTGAAAGAGGCGGTGGCGGATTCTCTGGTGCTGATGACCTCAGGATTCTTAGAACAGCG
This sequence comes from Saprospira sp., assembly GCA_044349855.1. GTDB lineage: Bacteria > Bacteroidota > Bacteroidia > Chitinophagales > Saprospiraceae > Saprospira. The sequence continues at coordinate 3,903 of JBIKQC010000058.1, read as the reverse complement.
CAAAGAGCTTTTGGCCAATAAAAAGGAAATTAAAAACCAGATCAAAGAAAGTTCAGCTGAAATAAGAAAACTGGCACAGGAAACCCTCAAAGAAGTGAAAGAACTTTCGGGCCTGCAGAATGTAAAATTTTAAGCGCCTAAAAAAATAGAATATAATATTGGTATAAAAATGAAAAGGGGCTGCAAAAGCAACCCCTTTTTTCTCATTGACAGATGAGACTAATAAAAAGACCTACACTTAACTGACAGATAAGAACTTTTTCTGACCTAAAATTTATACTTGACTAGAGTATTTGTTCACTGTTTGATAAATCAAAGATAGGAATTTTAATTTGGACTAACCAACATTTTTTTACACTTTTTTGATTAATTTTAATAAATATTCTCCTTTTTTGACATCAGGAAACATGAAGATTTCTTAATAAATCCTGCATTAAAGGCTTAAAATCGCATAAATACCTCAAAAACAACATCAAAAGAGGTGTAATTTTTTTGATTACATTAATAAAGCTTATAAACCATGAAAATCATCTGCATTGGAAGGAATTATGCTGCACATGCTGCCGAGCTGAATAATCCGATTCCCGAAACTCCCCTACTTTTTTTAAAACCGGATACAGCTGTTTTAAAAGATGGAAAAGCATTTTATCATCCCAATTTTTCCAACGATATACACCATGAAATTGAAGTGGTGCTTCGTATCTGCAAAAACGGCAAAAGCATAGAACCGGAATTTGCCCATAAATATTACGATCAGGCAACACTTGGGATTGATTTCACTGCCCGTGACCTTCAAAGCAAATGCAAGGAACAGGGACATCCCTGGGAAATTGCCAAAGCATTCGATAACTCGGCAGTTTTGGGCGAAATGATGCTATTGGCGGAACTGAGGAATGCCGATGGCCAAGTTGATTTCAGCTTGAGCAAAAATGGGGTCCAAGTACAACACGGAAATACTTCGCAGATGTTGTCAAATTTTGATGCAATCATCAGCTATGCATCCAAATTTTTCACGCTTCAGGTAGGTGACCTCATTTTTACGGGTACTCCGGCCGGGGTGAGTCAGGTAAAAATCGGCGATGTGCTGGAAGGCTTTGTTGGGGATAAAAAATTGCTCTACTGTGAGGTAAAATAAATCGAACACGGCATACACTTAAAAAGCCCCTGAGAAGGGAATTTCTCAAGGGCTTTTCTTTTTGAATGCTATTTTATTGACATTCAATTTCTTTAATCAGTTTGGCAAGGCCGATAAAGGTGCAGGTCGTCAATTTACCTTCATATTTAAAACAGATGCTTTCAGCACCGCCATCGTAGCTGCCCTCTGTGCATCCGTCGGTAGCGGCATCGAAAACAATTGTTGCATTTCCGGCAGCTTCATAATAATGTTCATCACTGGTCCATTTACCATCCTTTTTTCCCTCTTTGAACTGGCCTATATAGGTATTTTGTGACCAATTTCCGAGCAGGGCAATAGGCTCCAATTCTTCGTTTTTCTTATCTTCCTTTTTTAAACGGTTCATATAGGTCTCTTGGTCCTCAGCTCCTTTCACTTCAAAACTGCCCTGAAGCACTTCTTTATCGCCATCCATATATGCTTCGTAATAACCGCTGTAAAAAGTCTTTCCCTCAAAATCGATATCGAACTTTTTGTTCAGGTCTTCCGCTTTCATTTTGCTAAATTCAATACGCTTTGGCGTTTTGTCAGCAGTTGCATCTTTTTCAGCACTCTCTGATTTTTCTGCATTGCTATTTGAACAGGAAATAGCGAAAAAAGCAATAAATCCTAAGAATAGAATCTTTTTCATAAGTTAAATGTTAAATGAAGAATGATGTAAAATTACTAAATTAACGAGAATTATTGAACAAACATTAAAGTCTGTAAATGAAAAATATTTCGGCTGATGAACTTGCACGATGGCAAAAAGATCAGTTCCAATTTCAACTTGTCGATGTCCGATCCGGAGAAGAGCATAATTCCTACAATATTGGCGGGATACTCATTCCGTTGGATGAGTTGCTTCGACGCAGTCACGAAATTTCTCAGGAAATGCCTGTTGTATTCTATTGCCGCAAAGGAATTCGAAGTCAAATTGCCATTCAGCGTCTTTCCGAAAAATTTCCGGATGCTGATTTTTTTAATTTACAGGGAGGCGTTGGAAAATAAATCAGTTTACAAAAAAGTTTAAGGGGATCGGAATTAACTAATTTCCTAAAAAAGAAAACGGGCATCGAAACATCGGCGCCCGTTTTTATTTTAACTGATAACTGCATTATCTTTTAATAGAATCCCTTGTAGCACTGTCTTTTGGCGCCTCTACCTGTTTATCGTTTGTCGGCATTTCTTTTCCTTTAATGTTGTAAGGAGCCATAAGTGCTTCAATCTGTTTTTTGAAGGCTACATCCTTGATGGCACTTGCTAAATCTACAGCTGTTTGGGCCGTAGACAGCGCCATTGCAATTTCATTTTCGAAAAGTGAAACCATTTCAGCATTGGCACAGGTACTGAGCAGCTGATCTTTTTTGGCTTCGAACTGCTGCATTTCTCCCTGCAGTTTCATGGCCATTTGGCTGCTTCCCGGATCCAATTTATCAACACCGCCAGCACGTTGTACGATGTTGGAAATTTCACGGCGACGGCCTTCTATCTGATTGCCAAAATCGTTCAGCTGCGAAGCAAAACTGTTCATGTCATGCGGTGCAATAAACTTGTTGAAATATTTCAACTTTTCTGCCGATGCTGTAGCCAGGTTAAGTACATGCGGTTTTGCTTTTTCCGGAGCGTTGAACTCAATGAAAAGGTTAAGACCAACACGGGCATAAGACTCGTCAATTGGGAAGTTCATGTGCGGGAAAGCCTCATACATTCTTTCCAATGCTTTGAGTGCGCGATCCTTATCGCCCATTGCTTTCAATGTCATAATCAATCGCCAGAAAGCATATTGCTGTGTTTGAATACTTGGAGAGTAGCTTTCGTCAACGAACAGTTTGTATTTATCGAAACCGCCCCATTTGAAGCGTTCCATTATATTGCGGTACATAGAATCCACCTCAGTACGGCCCATTGACATTGCACCGGCAGTTTCGCTGCCCTCTGTGTAAACAGGAACGATGCGTTGCGCCATACCTTCCAATTGCAGGTAGTTTTTGAAAGGCCCTATCTTCTCCGGACGGACAGTTACTGCAAAGTAAATCGGACGTTTCCAACCATTTGCAGCATTGGTGCCGACAATATCCAAAAGGGCAATATCATCTTTGAAAATCATACGGCCACCTAATTTAAGTGTAACCTGATCCACAATCTGTTCATCTTTTACAGATGCCGGAACAGCATTGTTCTTGCGAACTTCTGATTTATTGATAGTAATTACGATATCTGTGGTAGGAACATAACTCGGTGCACTTTGTACCGGGTTTGAACCGCCCATAAATTTCACTACATCTATGAGTGTCATTGGACGTTTGCTGTCCTGAATAGGCAGTGCATTGCGGGCAGAACCGCGATAAGCATCCTTGCTGATCGTCATGGCAATAGCCTCTGAATCGTTCATTTTTCTGCGCAGCTGCTCGATATACCAATCAACAGCGAGAAGACTGAAGTTGACTACTCTGATGTCGGTACGTATACCTTCTACCTCCTGGGCATACCAAAGCGGATAGGTATCATTGTCACCATAAGTGAAAATGATGGCATTCGGAGCACAGGACATGAGGAAGTTATTGGCATAGTCGCGGGCGCCTGTATGATTGGCGCGTGACTGATCATCCCAGTTCTGGAAACCCATTATGACAGGCGCTGTAAGCACCAATGCTGTGGCAGCAATAGCCCTGATATTGGAATTTTTAAGATAAGTCTTGACTCCAGCATAAATACTGACTACCCCCAATCCTATCCAGATACAGAAT
>JBIKQC010000479.1:0-3893 GCA_044349855.1 Saprospira sp. | reverse complement strand
CTTATGTTAGTAATTATGAGCGAATGGGAGCTAAAAATGACGAACAAACCCGTGCTTTCGCTTGGAAAGAATTAGTTTCTGATAAAATTTTCCAGATTCAGGCTAAAAAAATAGGCATCTCTATTTCTGAAAAAGAAATGGAAGATATGTTTGTAGGTGAGAATATCAGTCCTGTTGTCATGGAAGCTCTAGGAGGTCAGGCCGATCGCGCTATGCTTGAGCAGCAGAGGAGTAATTACATTCAGATTCAACAAAAACCTGCTAAAGAATTGAATGAAAACGAACGTGACTATCTCGCTACCTGGAAGACTATAGAAAAACGTGCAGTCGTTGAGCGTATGTCATCAAAATATCTTAACATGATTGCTAAATCCAATTATGCTCCAGGTTGGATGACTAATGCAGAGTACGTTCGCAACAGCCGTATTTTCGATTTTAATTATGTACGTGTCATGTACTCTGATGTTCCAAACAATGAAGTTCAGGTCTCTGATCAGGAAATGAAAGATTATATAAAGGCAAATGCCAAAAAATATCAGCGCGAAGCCAATGTTTCTATTGATTATGTTGTTTTTGATGTATATCCAACACGTGAGGACAGTACTACATATGAAACGAAGATGATACAAGCAGCTGCTGATTTTAAAGTTGCAACCAACGATACAACTTTTGTAACGAATCTACGTGGCCGTATTGAATTCAAATACTTCAAAAAAGCAGATTTGACAGATCCTGAACCGGTTAAGGATTCGCTATTCCGCATGAAAAAAGGTGATGTTTTTGGCCCTTATATCGACAGTGAAGGCAGTTATAAAGTTGTAAAAATTGTTGATACAAAGGAAATGCCTGATTCAGTAAAATGCCGTCATATCTTCAGAGCAGCCAACAGACGTGATATGGCTGATTTGCAAAAGAACTATATGATGTTAGATTCCATTAAGAATCTATTGAAAACAAAAAAAGCAAATTTTGATAGTCTTGCACTGCAAAATAGTATGGACGGTACTTCACGTGAAAAAGGTGGTGACATCGGATGGCGCAAAAAAGGCGATGCTTATGGTCAGAACTTTGAAGATTTTATATTACATGTAGGTAAAAAAGATAGTTTTGAAATTATTCAAACTAATGAAGGACTTCACCTTATATTGGTAACTGATATTAAATACGGTAAAGAAAAAGGTCTAAGACTTGCTTCAGTATCCGAACCAATCATTCCAAGCACACAAACAGAAGATCAGGTTGAAGCCAAAGCCAATGAATTTATGGCTTCTAATCGTAAAATTGAAGATATTCAAAAAGCAGTCAAAGAAAATCCTTCATTGAAAAAACTTTCTGTTTCTGGCATGCAGATAAACGATTTCAGGCTGAATGAGCAGGTAACAGGTACTGTAGCTACTGAAATTATTCGATGGGGACATAAAGAAGCTAAAGTTGGAGAAGTCGCAGGTCAGGTTTATCCTTTAAGTGACCCAAATGGCAATTATGTAAGTCAGGTTCTTGTTCCGGTTTTGGTTTCTAAATCTAAAAAAGGTTTGGCTACAATTGAAGATCTGACAGTTAAACAAGAGGTAGAGACAGCTGTACGAAACAAGAAAAAAGCTGAACTTATTGCTAAAAAATTAGAAGGTGCTTCAACTTTAGATGCAGTTATAGCAAAATACAACGGAGCTAAAATTGAAAACGCAAATATGGTTTCTTATTCATCTCCTTTTGTACCTGGTATTGGTGTAGAACCAAAAGTACTTGGTGCAGCAGATGCGCTTACAGTTAATAAAGTATCGACTCCTATTGCAGGAGCGCAGGCAGTTTATGTAATTCAGGTCACAAATAAAACAGAAGGACCGCCAATGAGCAATGTACCTGTTGCAAGAAAAAGTGTAAGCGATAGAATGCTACCTTCAGATTCAAATCAAATGCGTGATATTTTCTCTGAAGCTTTAAAAGATAAATTAAAAGTTAAAGATAATCGTGCTGATTTGTACTAAAGATATGGCCGTCCAAAAAGTCTGGACGGCCTTTTTTTTATTAAGACTACAAGGAGTCTTAAGCTGTATAATCAAATCTCAGGCTTTAGTAATTACTTTAAGGTCGGCTCCTTTTTTATGAATACAAATGAAATAGTTATACTTTTCTTATTCCTATATTTTTAAACGTAGTTTTAATAGTGCAATTAAAGTAATTATCATTAACCTGTGCCGAACCTAAAGGCAGGTAATAACAAAACAAGTGTAAAATTTATATCCGGTTTAGAAACAAGCCCAAAAAAGCCCACAGTGAAAACTGTGGGCTTTTTTGGGCTTGTTAACGCTTAGATTCAAACAGAATTAAATTAAAAAAATCAGTCAGCTGATAACTGTGTGAATGTGCATTTTAAAATAATTTTCCAATCTAAAGGCACAAGGTGACAATAAAATCAATTCTAATATAGAAATCGGGTAGTTACTTTTTTAAAGTATTGCCGACATTGCTTGTAAAGTCAAAAAAGTAATAATTGTTAAGTTAATTGATTCGGGTTTGATCGCTTGGAATATTAAACAAATTATTATTTAGTCAATAGAATTAAAATTTTAAATCTCATAGACAACTTTAGTAGGGTATGAAGAAAAATGGGCTGATATAATATCCCTGTTCCTAGCGAACCCTAAAATAAATCCGCCCCCTCCGGCACCACAAAGTTTCAAAACATAGTCGCCCCTATCCAAACCAATTTTCCAAACAGCTTGAAACTGTTTAGGAATCATTTTTTGCATATAATTAAATTCCAATTTCGAAATGGAACTGACAATCTCAAATAGACTGCTTTGGTTATTGAGAAAAGAATCGATTGCATAAGCAACTTCTTTTTTCATTGGATAGACAAAGTTGTTTAGAAAATCTATGGATTTGCAATCAAAAAGATAAGCTTCTACCAGTTGAGTAGTCTGTCTTGATATGCCGGAATCTATTAAAAAGATAGCGCCACTGCCTTTTTTTAGCTCTGGATTTATATTATTGATGACTTCCACCCTTTTATTTTCATGTATCAAAACGGTCTGATTCAAGTATGATACCAAAGGATCTACCCCCGAACTTGTTCCATGAAAGAAACCTTCCAGCTGAGCAAGCTGTTTTAGAAGGATTTCACAGTTTTTAGACTTGTTGTAACTATAAGTATCATAAATAGCAGCACATAAAGCACCTGAACTTCCCATGCCATATCCTATCGGAATATTAGAATTAAACCACAAACCTTCATTGCAATCCGATGTAAATTTACTGTTGTTTATATCAGATATCAACGAATGATTAGTACTAAGACTATTTATATACGCTGAAATTTTCTTTAAAAATTCATTTGACTTTATAGCTTTTTCATTTTTACTATTACTGCAACCTTTTTCCCAATGACCATATAAAGAATGGTAGGGTAGAGCTAAAGCCAAAGAATTATTTATAATACTGTATTCACCAAATAATAATAACTTTGCAGGGTATTTCTTGATTTTCATTGTTCCTGTTATTTTCTTTTAGGTTTAATACCTAAAGTGATGTAATTCGATACAAAAGTCTTTAAAATAGTTGGAATATAAAATAGCTGACTCTATATTTGTTCATCGTTAGAATGTATAATGAACAACTATAGACCATCCTTTTTTTTGAACATTTTTTTTAAAGTATTTGAAAAATTGGGAATACCTCTTATCTTTGCGTCGCTTAAAAATATTTAAGAAAATAAAGGTTTTAGGTAAATCTAAATTTTTTTTCGAAAAGTTTGGGGAATAAGAAAAAAGCAATATCTTTGCATTCCCTTCGAGAGAGAAGGTGAAAAGATGTTGAGGTATAAATTGGCTTGGAAAAAAAGTTTTAAAATTTTTGCAAAAAAATTTGGAGATGGAAAAAAGAGTCGTACCTTT